>CAZNTP010000096.1:0-5872 GCA_964575985.1 uncultured Ruminococcus sp.
AATACGAATGGCGTAAACATCATAAATCTCATCAAAGGACTTATCCTGTACATACATTTTGCGGTATATGCCGTGAATAGATTTGACTCTGCCCTGAAAAGCCATTTGAATATTGGGCATTTCTTCCTTTAAGCGTTCCTCTATTTTTGCCCTTATATCCTCTAAAATCTGCTCGCGTTCCTTTTTGTGAAGCGACAAAGATTTTTCAATTTCACTGTAGCCCACAGGGTCAAGATGTTTAATTGCTAAATCCTCTAATTCCTCTTTTACGGGACGGATACCCAAGCGGTGCGCAATAGGCGCATAAATTTCAAGTGTTTCAACCGATTTATCACGTTGCTTTTGTGGGGGCATTGCATCAATCGTGCGCATATTATGAAGACGGTCAGCAAGCTTAATAATAATAACTCTAATATCCTGACCCATTGCAATAAGCATTTTTCTAAGACTTTCCGCCTGCTCCTGCTCTTTGGTCGAGAAATTAAGCTTACCAATACGGGTAACACCGTCCACAAGAAGTGCTACCTCCGCGCCGAACTGATTTTTAATATCCTCAACAGTAGCTTCGGTATCTTCAACAACATCGTGAAGAAGAGCGGCACAAATCGACTGCGAGTCAAGACCTAATGATATTATAATCTTAGCTACATTTAAGGGATGGATATAATAATCCTCATTTGAAAGACGTTTTTGACCGTCATGAGCGGCAACACAGCACTCGTATGCCCGTTTTATCATATCAAAATCATAACTGCCGCCGAATTCAACCATACAGTTATATAATCCGTTATAATCTCTTGTTTGTTGTTCAGTCACTGCTACCGCTCCTTTCTTGTAATTGTTTATAGGTAGGTGAATTTGCAAGGTTTGTTTTGATGCCTGCAACCGCTTTATAAAGTCCCTTTTCGGTTTTTACAATTAGTCCTAATTCCTCTAAAACAGTTAATGATACGCAAACCTTTGCAAAGCCCAGCTTATTCATAAATATATATTTAATTCTGTCGGGAAGTATATCCTCTTCCAAGATTTTTTTATAAATCCCGCCCACCTCTTCGCGAGTGGGAAATACCTGTTTAATATCAAACTCGTTGCCCGACATATAATTATTATACTCTGCAACCGAATCAAAAAGAATGTCGTCATCTGTACCGTTCATTCTGATTGCCTTAATAAGCACAGAAACCGAATAATCACCACGATAAAGATTAGCCTCAACATTAACCGCTAAATCAAGTGTATCCCCTGTTTTGAAGCAAAAATTATCGGTAGAAACACCAAACAGCATTGCTTGGAATGAATTAACACCCTTGCTAAACAAAAGACGTAAATGCTTGTTGTTTGAAAGCGGTGTAATTCTTTCAAGAACAACACCAAATACCCCAAACAGCGGTGCTTTATTACCCGAGCCAAAGGGCTCTAAAGCCTCTAAGGCAAAGGCTAAATCAAGAGACAGTGCCGATGGGTTTAATTTACAGTCAAGCGATATTACAGGCGGAACAAAATCTAATAAACGCGCATATTCATTAATTCTTTTTCTGAATTCGGGGATATCATCAGGGCTTAAGGTAACACCTGCCGCTTGGTCGTGACCGCCGAATTTTATCATTAAATCCTTGCAGGAATTAATAGCATTAAAAAGCGAAAAGCCCTCTATACTTCTGCCCGAGCCACAGGCCAAATCACCGTCAACCGAGATTAAAACTGTGGGACAACCGTATTTTTCGGTAATTCTTGCGGCAACAATACCTACAACGCCGTGATGCCAACCGTTTCCTGCCGCTACAATAACGCGGTCATACATCAGTTTTTCTTTTTCAATAATTTCAACCGCTTGCTCGAAAATATTTTTCTCAATCTGCTGTCTTTTAGAATTATCGGCATCAATTTCGTTAGCAATACCAAGCGCCGTCATCATATTATCGGTTGTGAGAAGCTCTACCGCGCGCGAAGCACTGCCCATTCTGCCTGCCGCATTAATTCTGGGGCACAGTCCAAAAGCAATTCTTGAAGCGTTTACAGAGGATATTTCAACTCCTGCAACATTTAAAAGGGCAGAAATGCCCGTAGCTGCCGCCGTTTTAATTTTTTCAATACCATATTTTACAATACTTCTGTTTTCCTGTGTAAGTGGCATAATATCCGCAACAACTGCCAAGGACAAAATATCCGCAAAATAAGGTAACAATTCTTCGGGCTCTTTATTTTCTAAAACACAAATCAGTCTGAACACTACCTGCGCACCGCAAATTTCCTTAAAAGAAGAATTACAGTGCTTAAGATGCGGGTCAACAATAGCATCAGCATCAGGCAAAATGTCAGACGGCAAATGGTGGTCAGTTACAACAACCCTCATCCCAAGCTCTTTTGCAAGGGCGATTTCTTCGTGACATACTATTCCGTTATCAACAGTTACAATAAGCTTTGTATGCTCATTAAAAAGCTTTTTAACGGCATTTAAATTCATACCGTAGCCCTCATCAAAGCGGTCAGGTATATAATAATGGCAGTTGGCTCCACGCACCTTTAAATAGTTATATAAGAGCGCTGTTGCAGTAACACCGTCACAGTCATAGTCACCGTAAACGGCAATTTTTTCGCCTGCTTCTATAGACTGATTAATAATATCAGCCGCCTTTTCAATATCAGCCATTTCACGAGGGTCGGAAAAGCAGGGCTCATCGGACAAAAATTCCTCTAAGTCACAAGGGTTATCATACCCTCTTGCCGATGCTATAAGGGCAACAATCGGGTCAATATTACACTCTTCTGCTAATTCTTTTGCAAGGTTTTTATCAAAATCTGCAACCTGCCATTTTTTAAGTCCCAATTCGTTCACCGCCCCTATTTCAAAGAATAATTATACAAAAAACACTATTCCAATATATATTTAATTAATTTTACCATTAAATGCTTTATTTTTCAACTTTTTTCTCAATTTTTTCGAGAAAAAGGACTGTCTCAGTAAGATACGGAAAGCGTTTTTTTCGCCACGTTAGACGTACAAAAATACTTCGAGTGGCGAAAAAACGTTTAAAAAGGGAACTTAATATTCAAAATTTTAAGAATTTCACATATAAAAACACCTTGCAAAAGCTTAGATCTTTTACAAGGTGTTGTTTTTATTATTTTTTCCTTTTGGTCTGTGCTTAATGAGACAGTCCCTTTAAAAAATTATTTAAGTATTCGCCTAATTCGTGTGTGTAATCTTTCAAAATACACGAAAGCCATCTTTGAAATTGCAATATCATAAAGCACAAAAGCGGCTGTACCGAAAAGCAAAAGTATTAAAACCGAATATTTTCCGAAATCGTTAATATCATCTAGATTCACGCCCAAAAGACCTGCAAAAACAAAATAAGCCAAAAGGACAGCTAAAAAGAAACAAATTAATTTTAATACCCACTCAATAGCAGGCTTATGGATTTTCTCGATAAGCCCCTTAACAATCGGGTAAAACCCGAATAGGCATATATACATTAGCTTGCTTTCGGGCTCTGCAAATAAAAACACCAAAACCGCCGAAGCCAAATAGCTTAAAAACGCCCATTTATAATCAATTTCCATAACTATTACCATAATAAACAGACCTGCTACTGCAGGAATAGCATAGGTAAGATACGGAAAATATGATAGCAGCATAAAAACAGTAGCCAATGCCGCCATCAAAGCACTAAGAGTGATTTTTTTACTGTTTTTCATAATCTCACCGCTAGCAACAAGGAATTAAATCTCCGCCCATACATTCACAACAGCAGTCTGCGCAAATTAAATTTGTACAGCAATCACATTCATTCATACCGCCACCATAGGAACGGTAAGGATTATACTGATTGCCCGACTGACGTTGTGCGCGGCTTAAAGCACTGCGGTATTCGGGGTTTGTAGGGTCCATTCTGCAAGCGGTTGCAAAGCTTGTATAGGCTTGGTCAAACCAACCTCTGCGGTAAAGAACAGTACCGTTAAGGAAATACCACTCGGCATTTCTTTCCCCTGGGGGTACACCGTCAAGCACCTCTTGCGCCTGTTCAAGTCGTCCTTGATTAATAAGCTGTCTTACCTCAGGAAAAGCTGTAGTACCACCGCTTGTATAACTGCTCTCATAGGTGTTTTTATTACCGCCGCGACGTTTGTTCATAATAGAATCATAAGCCTCGTTAATTTCCTTCATCTTCTCCCCTGCTAAATCAGAAAGCGGATTATCGGTATAATTATCGGGGTGATATTTACGCGCTAATTCCCTATAGGCGTTTTTGATTTCTTCGTCTGTAGCGTTTTTATCAACACCTAAAATAGAATACGGGTCTTTCATAAATTTAACTCCTTTTTGAAAGTATTTTCTAATCCTAAAAAGATAATATTACCTAAAATGGATTTGTATTTTTTAACATCAAGCAGTTCGAAAGCTTTTCCCGCCTCGTTTACACAAAAGTAGAGCTGAGGCACTACCCTCTCTTTAATATACTGCTGTTTTTCCTTGGTACATTCGTATTTAAGTACATTGTATGAGCCGTTTTTTATATCGTCTTCAAGGTCACAAGCCGCATCCAAAATATAAATAAATCTGCCCATACAGTAGCCCATACGCTCTAAGATTCGCTTTTCGTTCTGCTCATCACTGCAAAGCATAAAAATTTTTGATAATGCCTTTGCAGTAGGGTCTGCAACTGCGTCTAACTGACGGCAATCCGACTTTTCAAGCTGTGATTGTTCGGTAATATAGCTGTGCACAATTTCCTCAATTTCAGGAAAGCTCTTTTTTGCCTTTTTATGTGCTCCCGAAAATATGGGAAGCAACAAATAATAGCCTAACTTTTTTATTCCTTTTTCATCTGCCACATTGTCCTTTAGCTTATAATAAAGCATTATCATAGCGGCGGCAGAGGGCATTTTTAAATCATTACTGTCCTTACAGTAATTGCACTTTTTTAAGGGATTAAAGGCACATCGCTTACGCTCAAATCCTCCGCAACCGTCTTTAAGTGACATATTAAGAAGTGCCAGAAAAGTGAAATCATAGCTCAGAGTAAATCTCGAAAGCAAGCCATAGCTTTTGCCAAGCTCCTTACAAAGCGAGCAATAAACCGCCTTGTAGATTTCAAATTCCTTTATCTTCATTTCAGGCTTATCCGCCTTAATATAGCCGAACATTACTTCACCTCTTAACAAGGAATTATATCACTGTTAACAGTAATATTGGTGAATAATGTGTAAATTAATGCTTTGGTATAAAACATTAATTCAACATCTTTTTAAGAAACTGACCTGTATACGATTTTTCACATTCGCATACCTTTTCGGGAGTACCGCTTGCAACAACCGTACCGCCGCCGTCGCCGCCCTCGGGACCTAAGTCAATAATATAATCTGCCGTCTTAATTACATCAAGATTATGCTCAATTACAAGCACGGTGTTTCCGGCATCCACAAATCTTTGTAAAACCTCAATCAGCTTGTGAACATCGGCAGTGTGAAGTCCTGTTGTAGGCTCATCGAGCACATATATGGTCTTGCCCGTACTTCTCTTAGAAAGCTCTGCCGCCAATTTCACACGCTGTGCTTCACCACCCGAAAGGGTTGTAGCAGGCTGACCTATTTTTACATATCCAAGTCCTACATCGCAAAGGGTTTTAAGCTTACGCGCGATTTTGGGAATACTTTCAAAGAAATAATAACCCTCTTCTACCGTCATTTCAAGCACATCATAAATACTTTTGCCCTTGTACTTAACACTAAGTGTTTCGCGGTTGTAACGACTGCCTCCGCAAACCTCACAAGGCACATAAATATCGGGCAAGAAGTGCATTTCAATCTTTAGAATACCGTCACCCTGACAGGCTTCACATCTTCCGCCCTTAACATTAAACGAAAATCT
>CAZNTP010000097.1:0-5831 GCA_964575985.1 uncultured Ruminococcus sp.
ACCTCTATTATTCCCGTTATCATAGCGCAGATAAAGGTTTTACTCGGTGAAACACCTGCCGAAAGCATAGGTGCTATAATAACCATACCCTCGGGTACGTTTTGAAGAGCAATACCGCCTGCAATAATAAGTGCCTGAGAGGTATTACCCGAGCCAAAGCCTACGCCTGCCGCAATGCCTTCGGGCAGATTATGAATTGCAATAGCAATTACAAATAGCAAAACCTTACTCAAATTTGCATTGTTGTGCGGCTCAATATCAGTACCGACAAGCTTATGCAGATGCGGAACAAGCTTGTCTATAAGATTAAGACAAAGTGCCCCCGCAAATATTCCCGCAACGGTTATAATAAGACCGTATTTTCCGCCGTAATCAAGAGACGGTAAAATAAGCCCTAATACTGCCGCGGCAAGCATAACGCCTGCCGCGAAAGAAAGAACAATATCCGAAAATTTATGTGACAACTTTTTAAATATAAAGCCTATAACCGAGCCTATTACGGTAGCGCCGCCAACACCGAGTGCAGTTAATAATACAAGTCGCAAGACTCATTCCGCCTTTCTGCCGTTAAAATTTAAATTATAAAACTAACGACGGTGCGCTGTAAACCCTTGCCGCAAGCTCTTGATTAAGCATATAAAGGCTTTTTGGGTCAGAGCCGAATAACTCCATTTTAGAAATCAAATCATTTGCATTGGTTTCCTCCTCGCCCTGCTCCTTTACAAACCAGTCAAGGAACTGCATTGTGCGGAAATCTCTGACATCGTAAGCCGCGCCGTAAATATCGTTAATAAGCGAGGTTACATATTTTTCGTGCTCAAGGCCAGCCTTTAAAACATCCATATTGCTCTCAAAAACCTTATCGGGCTTGGCGATAGCCTCAAGGGTCACCTGCATATTCTCATTCTGAAGATATGTATAAAAGAGCATTGCATGGTCTCTTTCCTCCTGGGCCTGTATCATATACCAATTAGCAAAGCCGTCAAGACCGTTTGCCTTGAAATAATTTGAGAAATCAAGATATAAGTATGCCGAATAAAGCTCCTTATTGATTTGTGCGTTTAGTAGTTCATGTACCTTTTTATCCATTTTTAGTACCTCCAATTTTTTTCTTATTATATTATCTTTTAATAAAAATTTCAATAACTATTCTATTATTTCACCGCTTGTAGAAATTGTGACAACCTGCCACGGAATAAATTTTCCGCTCTCCATAATAGCACGCTTTGCCGCGTTTTCAATTCCGCTACAGCAGGGCACCTCCATACGAACGATTTTAACGCTTTTAATATTATTATTTTTTATAATCTGTGTCAGTTTTTCGCTGTAGTCACCCTCATCAAGCTTAGGACAGCCGATAAGTGTAATGTGGTTGCGTATAAAATCATTATGAAAATCTGCATAAGCGTAAGCCGTACAGTCGGCCGCAATAAGCAGATTGGCATCCTCAAAATAGGGTGTACTCGGCGGTACTAACTTTATCTGGCAAGGCCACTGCATAAGCTGACTGGTTTGCTTTACTGATTTAACCGTAGGGGTGTTTTCCCTCTTTATTGCTTTAGACTGTGTACCGGGACAACCGCAAGGAAGTTTTACGCCAAACTCTTTCATCTTAGCCTCTCGCACTGCCGCCTCGTTATATGCAGGCGCTTCGCGTTCCTCAAAGCTTATTGCATCAACAGGGCAAGCGGGTAGGCAGTCACCTAAGCCGTCGCAGTAATCCTCTCTTACAAGCTTTGCCTTACCGTTTATCATTTTAATGGCACCCTCGTGGCAAGCCGCCGCACAAGCACCGCAGCCGTTGCATTTGGCCTCATCAATTTTAATAATTTTTCTAATCATATATTTAACCTCCGTTTAATATCTTCTTGATTTTTCATTTGTATTATAGTACAATTAGAATAGAAATTATGTTGAAATTTCAACAAAAGGACACGAAAAATGAAAAAATATTTAAAAATTCTCAAAAAATGTCCGCTTTTTTTCGGAATTGATGATGACAAACTGCTTAAAATGCTCGTCTGCCTTGGCGCTAAAACAGAAATCTTTGATAAAAAATACACTATTTTTCGCGAGGGCTCCCCTGCCCGATATATCGGTATTATGCTATCAGGCTCAGCTCAGATTGAGCGGCTTGATTATTACGGCAACAGAACTATTTTAGATAATATAGAAAGCGGCGAAATATTCGCCGAGGCCTTTGCCTGCGCCGAAGCCCCAAAGGTCCCCGTTTCTGTAATTGCAAATGAGCCGTGTGAGGTTATGTTTATTGATTGCGGTCATATTCTTCACACCTGCACAAATAACTGCGGTTTCCACCAACAGCTGATATTCAATTTAATGAAAGACCTTGCAACAAAGGTACTTGCGTTTCACCAAAAGATAGAGGTCACCTCTAAACGCACCACCCGAGAAAAACTGATGACATATCTTATGCTTCAGTCCAAAAAGGCAGGTAGTAACAGTTTTACTATTCCCTTTGACCGCCAAGGGCTTGCCGACTACCTTGAGGTTGAGCGAAGCGGTCTTTCGGTAGAAATCGGTAAGCTTAAACGTGAGGGCATTATTGAAAGCCGTAAAAAGTTTTTTAAATTACTTTAGTTGTTGATAACGATTATTATGCATAATATATTGGAATACCCATTAATTAAAAGGCAGATGCTAAGCATCTGCCTTTCGATTTAGTTTACTGCAATATTAATATCACCTGTACTTGTAATTATCTCGCATTTACCACCGCTTGTGGTTTTGGGCACCTGTACATCACCCGTCGAACTCTCGGCAATAAATATTTTGCCTGAAAGCAAACTGCCTTTAACATCGCCCGTACTTGTTTTAACGGTTATTTCTGCCGCATCGCTTTTTTCGAACTTGACGTCACCTATATCCCTTGTGATAGAAAAGCTATCTTTAGCTATAACATTATAAAGTGCTATATCGCCCGTATCGCCCTTTGATATAACATTATTACATAGGACATCGGTAAGCTTTGTTTTGCCGGTATCAACATTAACCTCCAGCTCCCCGTCACAATTTACGGATTTTAAAATTATATCCCCCGTTGAGACAGTAAGTTTTGCTTTACCAATCCTTATATCTTGTAAATTAATATCTCCTGTGCTCAATTTAATATCAACAGTATCTGAAACTGATGCTCGACAGTAGACATCACTTGTGCTACCCGAAACTGCAATACTCTGAAATCCTAATTCTTTTGGTATTTTTATATCTCCTGTACTTGATTTCACCGAAAGTGCACCATATTCACCCTGCGGAATATATACTGTTATTTTGGCATTTCCAAAGCTTATACCGATATGTTCATACCATTTTCTCGTATCTACAGCCTCAATTACAAGTGTATCATTCTGCACCGTAACAGTATGCTTCATATTTTTCTCTTCCAGACAGATAACCGAGGTTTTTCTGCTATCAGACGGTACAAACAAAACATCGGCAGTTTTTGTTAAAACTGAAATATTATTATAGTTTTCATTAATATCATAACTATTAGTTTCATATTTTACTGTTGATAATTTAGTAAAATCCCATTTAAGCATTGTCATCACACTCCCAAAAATTATAGAGCCAACCAATAAAAGTAATGATGCTGTAATAAGCCATATTTTAGCTTTATTATTCATTTAAAAACACCTCTTTCTTTAAAAGAAGATTTTTGAGTCCTAAAACAATTTTTTTGGTCAGAATGAAAATTCCTTTAGTTGCCGCCTTGCATCCAAAATATGCAAAAATGGACAACCCCACACAAAAAATGCCGCCACTAACCGTAACAATTCCCGCAAATATATTAACAAAACAAGCCAAAATGATTCCCGAAACTATGCCGCCAATAGCACAACCAACAAATGATACAAAAACTGCCCATAATGATATTATCACCGACCATATAACCACATATAAAGCCAATATCACCGCACCTAAAGCCGAAATCAACGGAAACCACACAGGAATTCCCAAAATAATAAGAAGTATCTCTAAGGCGGTTATCGACCGTCTTGGTTTTATTTTTTCCTTTACAAGCTTTGAAAGCGGAATATCTGCTATAATTCCCGATACAATTTCCTCTACCGAGCCAATTTCTTTTATTGCATCTTCTTCAGAAATTCCCTCATCAATTTTATCATCAATTATCTCGCTGTAAAAAGCAATTCTTTCCTCTATATCATCTTCAGGCAACACCGACAAGCTGTTACGAAGCTCAAATATAAAGTCCTGTTTAGTCATCACTTTTATCCCCCTTAGTCACAAATTTATATATAAGCATAATTTCTTTCCATTCCATCTTAAAATCATCTATACGCTTTAATCCAAGCGCTGTTATATGGTAGTATTTACGAAGTCTCCCATTATGCTCGGCGGTCTTTACCGTCAGCATATCTGACGTTTCAAGTCTTTTTAAAATGGTATAAAGGGTTGATTCGGAAAGTGCTATATATGGCTTTAAATCCTTTATTATCTGATAACCGTAAGAATCCTCATCCTTTATAGCTGCCAAAACACAAACATCTAAAATACCACGTTTCAACTGTGTGTCCATATTATACCTCCTATCGCGTAATACATCATATCACGAAGTATTGATTTTGTCAATACCCCAAAAAAATAATTCCCAAACCTTATTGTTAGTTTGGGAATTAAATTATTTCAAAAATTGTTTGAACAGCAAAGCTGCCATTTGTTTTATTGCAAGTATTTATTATGTATTTTTGGGTTTTAGCGGCATATTCAAGGGTGTTACGCGTGCCACCGGGTTTACCGTCATACCAAGTGAGAACAGCGTCCGAATTGTTAACCATATACACATTGCGATTTTGATAACAACCCGAAAAATATTCATCGGCTAAAACTATTTTTTCATCACACAAGTCTAAAACCGAATAAAAACGTTTTTTCCAAAAGGAAGTAAAGCTCTCACCCTGGTCTAAGAAAGGAAGTACGCAAATAAGCTTTATATCTGAATAGCCGTATGCCCTTTTAAGCATAAGCACAAGCTCTGCCGCGATTATATCAAAGCCCATCGCCATACCGCTGTAGAAAATACGGCAACCGCTGCCCACAAGACTTAATATTTCCTCAACCAAAGCGTTTTCAAATTTTTTATAATCCTCGTCTTCACGATTAAGGCTAAACGGAAATTTTGCAGGTCTGTAGCCCGTAAAGCAACATCTTTTAACACCCTCATAAAATTTTGTTTCCACTTGCCCATCACCGCCTTAAAATCAATTTAACACTATCAATTATACCGAACATTCGTTCATATGTCAAGCAATGACTTTTATATAAAAAAACTGCCTTGGCGCTTACCAAGGCAGTTAAAATTATAGAATTATAGACTCTCCACTCATTTCTTCGGGTTGAGGAAGACCTAAAAGCTTAATAATTGTAGGTGAAATATCGCAAAGCTTGCCGCCCTCGCGAAGACTGCAATCCTTACCTATAACCGAGAAAGGAACAGGATTTGTAGTATGTGCGGTAAAGGGTGAGCCGTCGGTATCAATCATACGGTCTGCATTACCATGGTCAGCAGTAAGAAGCATTACGCCGCCCATTTTAAGAACACTATCCTCAACTCTACCAACGCAGGTATCAACAGTCTCAACAGCCTTTACAGCGGCATCAAAGAAGCCTGTATGACCTACCATGTCGCAGTTAGCAAAGTTAAGAATTACAACATCGTATTTGCCGGTCTCAATTGCCTCGCAAACCTTGTCGCAAACCTCGTTAGCGCTCATTTCGGGCTGTAAATCGTAGGTAGCACAAAGCGAAAAAGCCAACGCCTTGTGCCTCCGCTTGTCTACCTGAGAGATTCC
>CAZNTP010000098.1:0-5745 GCA_964575985.1 uncultured Ruminococcus sp.
AAAAATGTGAAATTTAGGCACAATAATGCGTTAAAAACCTCCAATACGCGCCAGCGTTATTGGAGGTTTTCGCCTTTTCTTGCACTCTAAATTTTCATTTTAAGGCGCTTCGCGGTTTCATAGAAAAAAGAAATTCCCTGTATTGAAGCCATAAAATGCAGACTTCTATTTTCGCGTCTTCGAGAGAATTCCGAAAAGTTTGTGTGGTAGCAAATTGAAGTTATGCGTTTTTCGGTGCGTAGCTTCGGTTGCGCACTTTTTTATTTTCGGGTGATAAAATGGACGGAACGGTAAATCAAAGAATAGAATATTACAGAAGAATTAGAGGCTACACCCCTACCGGCACTTCAACCCGAATTGAAGCATTGGCAAAGAAGCTTTTTATCTGCACTTAACAGCATTCCAAGTAAGAAGCGAAATGCCCTTTTGCGCCTTACGCTCTTGGTATTAAACAACAGGCAATTCGATATTGAGGGTATTGTAGATAAGATAGAACAAATGCAAAATACATAATATACACAAAAAGCTGTTTTGCCAAAAAGTGAAACAGCTTTTCATTATACTATACCCATACAGATTTCAGCCCACCTATCGTGTCTAAAAAACAAGTAGTAATAGCATAAATTACCACTTTACACTCGGCAGTTGACAAAACACCTAAAACCGACTAAACTGTTTATATAGGGAAGTGAAAAAATGAAACAAAAACCTTTATGGCTTAAGTGGCTTTTTTGCTTTATACCCGCATCAGTAGCCGCACTTATGTACTTTTTACTGCCGCTTTTCCCAAAATTTACCGAATACATAATAACCAGAGGTATTTTTAGAATAGTAGCCTTTCCGCTTGAATGGTTTATGTCTATATTCCCCTTTTCCATAACAGAAACCGTAGTGGTTTTAAGCATACCCGCGCTTTTAACCCTGCTGATTATCTGGATAGTGAGAATAATCCGCAGTGATAGCCGCTCCCGCACAGTAGAGCGCGGTTGCCGCTTTGTTTGCTGGTGTCTTTCCTTGGCGCTTCTTATGTTTATGGTAATGCACGGCGGTAATTATTCAAGGATTACTACGGGCGAGCTACTTGATTTGCCCGACCGCCAATACACCGCAGAGGAGCTTTATATCGTTACAGCAGACCTTGCAAAAAAAGCATCTGCCGCACGCGAAAAGCTTCCCGAGGATGATAACGGTTGCGTCACCCTATCGGTTAAAAAGTCAGAATTTCTTTTGCTTGCAGACGACTGTTTCGATAATTTAAAAGAGGATTATCCCTTTTTAAAAACGGGTGTATGGCGTGTAAAATCGGTAGCGCTTTCGCATTGGTGGTCATATACAGGCACAACAGGGGTTTACTGCCCGTGGCTTGCCGAATCAAATATAAATACCGATGTGCCCCCAAGCGAATGGGGACACACCGCCACCCACGAAATTGCACACACAATGGGCTTTGCCAAGGAAAATGAGTGTAATTTCTGGGGTTGGCTTGCCTGCTACCAAAGCGGTCAGCCCGATTATGAGTATTCGGGACACCTACAGGCCTTTATTTACTGCTCGAACGCGCTTTACAAGGCAGATAAGGAGCTTTGGCGCAAGGCGGCGGCAAACTGCTCTGAGGGAATATCAAGAGATATTAAGCAACACAACGCTTATTGGGACAGCTTTGAAAGCGAGGTAATGGAAACCTCTCAAAGCTTTAACGATTCCTTTATAAAGGCTAACGGGGTAGAGAGCGGTATTTTAAGCTATAACGAAATGGTAGAGCTTATGCTCAGATATTATGACAAAACGGGTGCATTAGGTTAAATCCTGATGCACCCGTTTTAATTAGCCTTAATCTATTTTCTTGGTTTCCCAACCGAATTTTGTTAAATCTATATGCCCGTCAGCTTCAAACTCTATTCCCTCAGCCTCAAGCAACTCTCTTTGGGTGCTTCCGCCGCCGAAAGCAAAGGCTTCTGCTACCCTGCCCTCGCGGTTTACTACTCTGTGACAGGGAATAACAAAGGGAGCAGGGTTATTATGAAGCGCATAACCCACAACACGCGCCCAACGCGGATTGCCTGCAAGCATCGCCACCTGACCGTAGGTTGCAACTCGGCCCTCGGGTATTTTACAAACCACTTTATAAATCCGTTCAAAAACCGACAAATATAACACCTCGCACAAGTACATATAATACCACTATTATTCCCCACTTGCAAGAAAAAATTTAACCGATATAAAAATACCCTTAGAACAAACATCGCGCTTATTCTAAGGGTATTAAAATTTAAAAAATTATTGTTTACTGTTTCTTGCCAAATAGTACTGGGCTTTTCTGAATTTGCTCAAAAGCTCGGCATTTTCCTTTGAAATCTCTGCCTCTGCAACCAATTCACCGTCTTGCATAATTCTGCCCTTGCTGCTAACAACGGGCATTTTTGCCATTACCTCGTTCGACAGCTTCATATATGAAGGTCCTTCCCAACCGCACTGCGAGAACAAAACATTCATTAAATAGCATGGACTAATTGTCGGGCCCTCGCCTACAAAATCATTTTCCAAAAGTGTTTTTGCGGCATCATTTGCCCAGATTAAATATTCGGTGTTGTAGTGATTATAAAAGCTCTGCTCGGCTTCATTAAAAATATCTATGCCTAGTGCCTTGTAGGTTGTGCCCCCCTCTCCAAGCCACGGCTTGTGGTCGCCAAAGAAAACCAAAATCACAGGCTCTTTCGTTTTGCGGAACTCATCCACAGCATCAAGCATATATTCACCTGTTTTTTCTATACCCCTCAGGTAATTGTTTATTATTGCGTGGTCCTCATCCGAAAGATTGCCCTTTGGCACATATATCTTACTGTCAGGGTATAAACCGTTATGATAAGGTCCGTGATTCTGATAGGTAACATTAAAAGAAAAGACATTTTTGCCCGAAGCCATATCCTTTTTAAACAATCGGCATATTTCGGGCAGGAAAACATCATCCATTGGCACTCCCGAAGCTATGTCCTCAAAATAATTTTCTATAAAATTATAATTCTCAAATCCTAAATTCTTATTAACATTAACACGGTTGTAAAAAGACTCATAGCCTGCGTGCGAGCCGTTTACAGTATAGCCCATATCGCCAAAATATCGGGCATAACTCCAGCTTTTTCTGCGAAACGAGCTCAAATCCGAAAAGCCTGTCAGTACACACCGCTCGGAATTTATTGTACCGCCCGCGAAAATATTTGTAACCAGCTCTCCGCTATAGCTTTCATTTTGCAGTTTATGAAAATCTGCATACGGGTCTGCCTCGGTTATTAAATCTGTATATTCAGATAAATCCGAAAACGCCTCAAGCATTACAAACATTACATTTGCGCGTTTTTCCTCGGGTACTGAATCATCCTCATAGCTGTCTATAAGTCCCTCAACTTCTTCTTTTTCGTAACCCTCAGGCACCTGGGGGATAGCATCCGGTATACTGTTGATAAAGGGGTAAATTCCCCCGCGTGATACATAACTTGAGGTTGCAAACCACGGGTTAAGCTTATCCCAAGAGGGAAATGAACTGTAAACCTTATCCGAGGTGTAAACCCCTGTATAAAGCGGTATACAAATTAATGCCAGTAGGCACGGTAATGCTATTCTTAAAGAAAAATGCGGCATTTTGCCTCTTACAAAGAGCGCTAAAAGCAAGGTAATGAAAAGCACCGCAAAAATTACCAGATACATCTGCCAGGTAAAAGTGGCATAGCCCTCCTCGGTCATTTTAAGCGCTTCGCCTATGAGGGTTAAATCCTCTGCAATAATCGGGTCATTTCTGCCCACCAGCTTCCAATAATTGCAAAAGGAATACACTAAGCAAACTGTACCCGAGCAAAGAAAAGCAATCCAAGGTCTGTTTGAAATAAACCAGACAAATAAGGATATTATAAAATACGGCAAAATATTCAGCAGGATAAGCTTAGGCTCTTTCATATAAAAAGAAAAAAGGGGAATTCCATGCTCACCTGTAGAAAAATAAAGCCCTAAAAGCCCCAAGCCCGCGCTCGAAATAGCCAGAGCCAGAAAGGACATAATAAATAAAACCGTTCTGTACCCGACTGTTTTACCGTTTGGTGAAAAGCCTTCAAAAAAGCCTTTGATTTTAGCTGTCACCTTATCCCCTCCTTGTCTGTTCTGATTTTTATTGCAAGCCAAACTCCACAATAATTATAATACCAAAAAATTTATAAAATGTAAACTAAGCATTAATATTATTTCTTTTAAACTGTTATCTATAAATTAATTTAATCTAATTTCGACAAAAGGTACGTCCCCAAACGAATTCGAACTGCGTTTGGGGACGTACCTTTATATAAAATATTTCTATTGTTATTCTGTTTTCGACTCTACTTTTTTAAGTTCTTTATTAATCTTTCTTTGCTTTGCATAGCCAACGAAGCCTAATATTAAAAGCGGTATACCGAACATTGCGTATGCCAAGAAAAACAGTGTCCCCACTGAATATAAAATCGCCGCCACTAAAGCCAACCACGCTTTTTTAAATAGAAAACCTACCCATCCAAATATTGCGCCAATCAAAAACAAAATCAAATGCGGCATAACAAGAGCTGTTGCAATAGCACCACCTATAGCTTCTTCTGTACCGCTTGCAGCAGCTGTTCCTCCCACAAAATAGCATAATAAATATATCGCATAAGCCGTTGATAATATTGTTGCGACCAATAACATAATACTTCTTTTTTTCATTTTAAAATTTCCTTATTTAAATTTATTTTTCTAAAACAAACCTCGCCGTATTACTTGAAAGCCAATTTGATTGAACATTTAATTCTATGCTTGACCAATTCTTTGGAACCTCTAACGCATACCAGCCCACTAATTTTTTACCAGGCGCCAAGCTTCCATCTAATGTACCCTCGTCAAATGCACATGCCGCATTAAAAGAGTATTCACATTTAATATCATCCACATAACCTTCAAACAACAGCAAACTACTAACAGCTTGTTCTTCATTGGATATATTCTCTACCGTAAACTTCACGCCGACAAAAATTTTGTCTTTTTCAGGCGTAAAAAAATCATCACCATCAGATTCTAAAATTTCGCTGGCTGTAAATTTTAAATCCTTAAAAGCGGCCGTATCATTCAGTCCGAAAACCAATTCTTTCTCCTCGGACGATGCCTGTACGCCTTTCCCAATTTCCTTTGCAGGTGTCTCTTCAGCAAAGCATGCAGTCATCAAAACACCTATAACCGCACATAAAATACAACATAAAAATTTTTTCATTCCATCAAACTCCTTTGAACAATATATACCATATCGGGATATTTAAATTATACCAATATGGGATAATAAAGTCAAGAGGTGATTTTATGAGATTAAAAGAAATAAGAAAATCAAAAGGCATATCCCAGCTAAAACTTGCTATGGACTTGAATATGAGTCAAAACACAATAAGCCGATATGAAACAGGGGAACGCGAGCCCGGTATAAACGAACTTATAAAAATTGCCGATTATTTTAATATATCTATTGATTATTTGCTTGAAAGAACAAACAACCCTAATATACAAAAATAAGCCGTGAATTCACGGCTTCAGACTGTCGAAAAAGTCCAGTTTTCACTGGGCTTTTTCGACAGTCTGAGGCGCCGCATTGCTGCGACGCCTTTGAACTTAAACTTACACAGTCTGTTCTGAATATATCGAATTACTCGCCTGCGTAGTAGTTGATCACAAAATCAATAGTGCCGGTATATTTGCCGGGGT
>CAZNTP010000099.1:0-5744 GCA_964575985.1 uncultured Ruminococcus sp.
AACCTCGCTTGAGATTTGGGGTTATTCGACAGACTGACTGCATTGAAAAAATCAATGCAGTTTTTCTATTTACAGTTCATCCTTAAAATATGCGTTTGTAAATGCCTTTTTACCGTTTTCGTCGGTTATTTCAATTCTAAAATAACCACAAACACTGTCTAGACTGAAAGAATTTTCGGTAACATATTCGCCCTTTTCTGCCATTTTACAGCTGGTCCATCTGTTACCGCCCGTAACCGCAATTCGCTTTACGGGTGAGGTTTTTATATAAACCTTACCGTCTTCAATATAAAGCTCTTCAATTTCGGGGCCTGTAGATGCGTAAAAATCACCCTTTTTGAGTGCTGCAAAAATATTATCATAGGTAAGGCTTTCGGCTCTAATCATAGTAAATCCGCCAAAGGAATCGCTATATACGCTGTCATCGGGATGCACATTGTGGTTATCGTCTGTAGCAACACAGTAAATACGCTTGCCATGCTCCAACATCATATCGTAAATGGCAGAGGTGTGGTCCTCAAAGCCTAGGGTATAGCTGCTTGTATTAAAAACCTCCATTGCAAACATTCCGTCATAGCAAACAAGCTGTTCAAAGCGTTCCTTAGACCAATGCGGATGATTAAGGGTTACAATAAAACCGTTTTCCTTAGCAGTCTTTATAATTTCATTAATGCAGTCGGGTGTGTACTGCGGTTTATACATAGGCGCGCCCACAAATTTCCGCATCGCCTTTAGCTCGGGTGTTTTACACCAATTCATATTAGGCGCATAATAATCAGGGTCAGCGCAAACAATTTCGGTTTTGTGAGGGTCTCCCGAATAAAAATTGATATGACAGGTTTTTACAAAATTATAGTCCCTCATCCCTGCAACATGGTCATCAATAGCCATTTCATAGGAGGTAAGGCACAAAAACTCATCGTCATTAAGGTCAGAATGGTCACAAAGAATTTCGTGGTCGGTTATAGCCAAAACCGAATAGCCCTTGTTTTTATACATTTCTTTAAGCTCTTTCGGTGAACGCCTACCGTCCGAGATATTACTGTGGCAATGAAGATTTGCCTTAAAGCTTTTTACATTCGGTGTTAAAAGATATTTCCTCATAACCAAACCCGCCTTTATTATTTTTTTACAGTATAGCACACTAATATTTCTTATTCAACAAATTTCTTGAACAAATTACCAAAAGATGTTATACTTTAGTTTAAGATTGGAAAAAGGCAGGTCAGCTATGAATTATCATATTCTTTATAACCCATTGGCAGGCAAGGGCAAAAATGCCGACAGCCGTATAAATGACATATTACTTCCCGAAACCGCTCAAAAAGAGCTTCATAATATGACCGAAATCAAGGACTTTAAAGCCTTTTTCTCTGAGCTTTCTGGTGAAGAAAAAATAGTAGTCTGCGGTGGTGACGGAACACTTAACAGATTTATAAACAGTGTAGACACTAGCAAACTACAAAACAAAGTTTATTATTTTGCCGCAGGCAGTGGGAATGACTTTATACATGACATCGGCTTAGAACCCAGTAGAAATCCCATAGATGTTACAGAATATATTAAAAATCTGCCAAAGGTTTATATCGGCGACAAGGCATATAGCTTTTTAAACGGCATTGGCTATGGTATTGACGGCTACTGCTGTCAAGAGGTCAACCGCCTTAAAGCTCTCAAAAAGAAAGCCAGCTACACACTTATAGCGCTTAAAGGATTTTTATATGCCTATAAACCCACAAATGCTGTTGTTACTGTTGACGGTAAGGAATACCGTTATAAAAAGGTATGGCTAACACCTACAATGCTCGGCAAATATTTCGGTGGCGGAATGATGATAGCGCCCACCCAAGACCGAAGCAATAAAGAAGGAACCCTTACTGTTATCGTAGCCCACAGTCTTTCAAAGCTTAAAATTCTATCCCTTTTCCCCACTATTTTTAAGGGAACACACATAAAATATAAAAAATATATTGATGTACATAAGGGGCATAATATTTCGGTAAAATTTGATATACCCACCGCTATGCAAATAGACGGTGAAACCGTAACGGGTGTGAGCGAATACACTGTTAAAACCCAAAAAGCTACTGTTAATGTATAAAAAAGTTGTCTTTAAAAGACAACTTTTTTATTACTTCATAAACTCATACATTGCTCTGTAGCACATATAAATGTCGAACTTTGCGGTTGTTTCAAAGGGGGCATGCATTGAAAGCACAGGCACACCGAGGTCTACAACGTCAACACCCATATTGGCAATAAACATTGCAACAGTACCGCCGCCGCCAAGGTCAACTCTGCCAAGCTCGCCTGACTGCCACACAATGCCGTTGCTGTCAAGCATATTTCTAACGCTTGCAACATACTCTGCAGAAGCGTCCGAGGTGCTTGACTTTCCTCTCGCGCCCGTGTACTTTGTAACCACTACGCCGTAATTAAGGAATGAAGCGTTTCTTCTTTCCATAACATCCTGAAATGTGGGGTCGGTGCCTGCATTAACATCGGCAGAAAGGCATTTTGAATGTCTCAATGCTACTGTACCGTCGCCACCCTGCATTTTGGCTAAATCGGTTATTACATAACGCAGAAAATCAGAATCAAGACCTGTATTACCCACCGAGCCGATTTCTTCCTTATCGGCTAAAACTGCAACTGCAGTCTTTTGCGGATTTTCTATATTTAAAATAGCGGTAAGGGCAGGATAAGCACAAACCCTGTCATCCTGACCGTAAGCGCCAATGAGTGAACGGTCAAAACCGATATCGCAAGCCTTAACCGCAGGCACAAGCTCTAACTCAGCCGAGAGAAAATCCTCCTCGGTAATACCGTATTTTTCGTTGAGTAGCTTTAAAATGTTAAGCTTTACAAGCTCGCTACCCTTGTCACTCTTAAAGGGGTGGCTTCCTATCAGCACATTAAGCTCTTCGCCCTTAATACCCTCATTCAAGGTACGCTTGCTCTGCTCCTGTGCCAAATGCGGCAGTAAATCGTTTATAACAAATTTAGGCTCGTCATCCCGCTCACCCACAGAAACCTCTTTCACAGTGCCGTCCTTAAGGGCAAACACACCGTGAAGCGCCAAGGGAATTGCTGTCCACTGATATTTTTTTATACCGCCGTAATAATGGGTTTTAAAGAGCGCTAACTCGATTTCCTCGTATAAAGGGTTAGGCTTTAAATCAAGCCTTGGCGAATCAATATGAGCGGCGGTTATATTAACGCCAGTTTCTACTGCCTCTTTACCGATAACGGCAAAAGCCGCGGCTTTTCCGCGATTATTAATATAAACCTTATCGCCTGCATTATACTTTTTGCCAAACTCAAACTCTGTAAAGCCTGCCTTTTCTGCCATAACAATAGCAGTGTTTACAGCCTCTCTTTCGGTTTTAGCGGCATCTAAAAAGGCTTTATAGCCCTCGCAGTATTCGTCAGCCTTTTTTAAGGTTTCGTCACTAGCCTCAAGTCTTCCGTTTTTATTGTTTCTAAAAAGCTTTTCACGCAAAAGCTCAGCCTGTGATTTTTCTGACATAGTGTCCCCTCCTATATATCGGTCAAAATAGTTTTAAACTGATTTTTAAATTCTAAAGCATTGCCGTTATTAAATACTATAATATCGGCATTTTGCTCATAAAAAGTGTCTTTTTTACCTGCATTCATACGAAGAAGCGCGGCATCCCTTGAAAGCTTATCCCGTTCCATAATCCTGTCAAGTCTTATACTCTCCTCTGCCAAAACCGCAACCGTTTTAGTGCAAACCGAATTAAGTCCGCTTTCAAAGAGTGTCGGCGCATCGAGTATAATCCTATTTACGCCCTGCATTTCTTCATTTACAAGTTCTTTTATAAAAGGAAAAATAGTTTTATTAAGAAGCCCTGTATTTTCCCTTGTAGAAAATGCTTTTTTAGCTAACGCTTTGCGGTTTAAAGAGCCGTCTAATTCAAGTATATCCTCACCGAAGACTTTTATTAAGGCTTTAAGTCCCGCGGTTTCTTTTTCTACCGCCTTGCGAGCTAAAATATCGCAGTCAACAACCTTAAAGCCCAATTCCTCAGCAGTGACTTTAAGACTGCTTTTACCAGCGCCCGTAGGCCCTGTAAGACCTATTATAATTTTATTTAAATTTATCACCTTAAAGCCTGTAGCCCTGATTAGTCGGTTGTATACCGCTAGACCTACACCCTGCTTTGACGGTGCGTGTATAAACACCCTTTCTACACCGAAGGAGTCAACCTGTCTCAGTACAGAAAAGAGCTCGTGAGCTAAGGAAAGCTCGTTATTCTCTTTACCGTAAATCAGCCTCGGTATTTTTATTTTACCGCTTTCCTCTTCAAAGCAAACCGCCAATGCCGATTCGTAAGAATTAACAAATTCTGCAAATTCCTCAGAGCTACCCTCTACAAGATAGCTGTCGGTTTTAGGCGCATAGTGTTTATATTTCATTCCGGGCGATGCCACACGCTCGTTTTTTTGTGGCTCGGCTAAAACTGCCTTATCCACCTCTAAATCGGGTATTATTTCTCTGAGCGCTTCGGCCGTTACAGCACCGGGTCTTAAAAGTCTTGGTGGGTTTAAGCCAAAGGAAACCACCGTAGACTCAACACCTACATCACACTCATTACCGTAAACAATAGCATCGATTTTACCGTCAAGGTCGTTTTCTACGTGAAGTGCGGTAGTAGGACTAGGGCTTCCCGACCGATTAGCAGACGGTGCCGCCAACGGTAGTCCCGATTTTCTAATTATACTGAGTGCCACCTCGTCACTTGGCATTCTTACAGCCACCGTGTCAAGCCCTGCTGAAACGCAGGGCGCAGTTTTATCAGTACGGGGAAGCACCATCGTTAAGGGACCGGGCCAAAAGCGCTTTGCGCACAAAAGTGCGTTATTCGGTATATCGCGCGCAATATCAGTTAGCATTTCCATATCTGCAATATGGACAATTAGTGGGTTATCCTGTGGTCTGCCCTTAGCCTCAAAAACCTTATTTATCGCTTTATCATCAAATGCAGAAGCCGCAAGACCGTACACCGTCTCTGTTGGAATAGCCACAATACCGCCGTTTTTAAGTATTTGGGCGGCGCGTGTTATACTTTCGGCAAAGTTTTCACTTAAAACCAGTTTTTCGGTCTTCATTTTGTTATTCCTGTTCTTCCTTTAGGGTGACAAGAGTCGAACCTGTCACGCCTGACAAATAATATTTTTTTGTTTTTTCTTGTCTCATCACTTGTAATACGTCAGTATTACTGCGTTCTTCGGCTGCGCCTCTACAAAAAAATATTTATTTGGCAGGTCGAAGAATTTCTCTCTGCCACCTTTTTTAAAAGGCGCAGCGTGAAATTTGCAGTAAGGCTAACGCCTTACAAAAATGAACGCAAGAAAGGTAAAATAGGTGGTGAGCGAAATCGTAACAAGTTCGATTCTTGTCACCCTAAGCCTCGGTTCGATAATAGGTTATAAGCGCATCTACAACCTCATCAATGTCACCGTTAAGCATCTGCTCTAATTTATAAAGAGTAAGTCCTATTCTGTGGTCGGTAACTCTGCCCTGAGGGTAGTTATAGGTTCTAATTCTCTCACTTCTGTCACCTGTACCAACCTGTGATTTTCTGTCCGAAGCGATAGCCTCATCATGCTCGCGCTGAGCCACATCTAAAAGTCTGGAACGCAATATTTTAAGCGCCTTATCCTTATTTTTAAACTGACTTCTTTCATCCTGACACTCAACCACCGTGCCTGTAGGCAGG
>CAZNTP010000100.1:0-5633 GCA_964575985.1 uncultured Ruminococcus sp.
CATTAGGCGAAGAAAATCTGGTAGCTTTGGAAAAAGGTATTCCTAACCTTCTGCGTCACGTTTCAAATATTAAGAATGTATATAAGCTACCCTGCGTAGTTGCAGTTAACCGCTTCCCCACCGATACCGATAATGAAATTGACTTCATCATTGAAAAGTGTAAGGAATTAGGCGTAAACGTTGTTCTTTCTAATGTTTGGGCTGAAGGTGGCAAAGGCGGTGAAGATTTAGCCCGCGAGGTTGTTCGTCTTTGTGAAGAAGAAAAGGGCGACTTTACTTTCAGCTACGAGCTTGATTGCACAATTGAAGAAAAGATTGAGGCAGTTGTTAAAAAGGTTTACGGCGGTAACGGTGTGGTGCTTACACCAAACGCTAAAAAACAGGCTCAGAAGCTTACAGAAATGGGATTCCAACATTCACCCATCTGTGTTGCAAAAACGCAGTACAGCTTCTCTGACGACCCCACAAAGCTCGGCGCACCCGAAGACTTTACAGTTACTGTCAGAAATATTAAAATTTCTGCCGGGGCTGGCTTCATAGTAGTTCTCACAGGCGATATTATGACTATGCCGGGACTACCCAAGGCTCCTGCCGCAGAGCGAATTGATATTGATGAAAACGGTGTAATTACCGGTTTGTTCTAAAAAAAAACACAGCCCTCTAACTTTTGTTAGAGGGCATTTTTATGCAATAAAAAACGCCGATAATGCTTAAAAGCATCCGGCGTTTTTTCAATAAGTTAAACAATTTTAAATTAAGCGTTAGCCTTATTGTAACGAGTAACTAAAGCTGACTTCTTGTTAGCTGCATTATTCTTATGAATAATACCCTTGGAAGCTGCCTGATCAATTTTCTTAACAGCAGCCTTTACAGCAACAGCCATATCCTCAGACTTAGCATCAATAGCAGCATCAGCCTTTTTAAGAGCAGTTCTTAAAGCAG
Source organism: uncultured Ruminococcus sp. (assembly GCA_964575985.1). Classification (GTDB taxonomy): domain Bacteria; phylum Bacillota; class Clostridia; order Oscillospirales; family Acutalibacteraceae; genus UBA737. The sequence goes on from CAZNTP010000100.1 coordinate 943, forward strand.
AACGGTAAGCCTTGTTATGTTCATAATTAGCCTTGCTAACTAAAACACGCTTCTTAGCAGATTTAATATTCGGCATCATGACACCTCCCAACACATAGTACAAACAATGTACCTAACTCACGTACCAACTAATAATATCACAAATTAATATAAATTGCAACACTTTTTTAATATTTTTTTAACCTTTGAAAACTGCGCTGTCATACTTTGAATGTGGAGCGTTTTCGGGTATATAGGTTGGAACTATACTTTTTACAAGACCGCGTATATCGTTACGCTCGTCATACATAGCATCCTTCATCTTGTCCAAGGTCTCAAGGAAGTTTTCTTCATCCATTTCAATAGGCTTACCTATATGGATTAAACTATTTTCGGTCGCCTCAAGCCCCTCTTCCGACATAAGAAGCTCTTCATAAAGCTTTTCACCGGGTCTAAGACCTGTAAATTCAATCTTAATATCCTCATAAGGCTTAAAGCCCGAAAGCTTAATCAGATTTTCAGCTAAATCAAGAATTCTTACAGGCTCACCCATATCAAGAACAAAGATTTCACCGCCCTTTGCTTTGGCTCCCGCTCTTAAAACGAGTGAAACCGCTTCGGGTATAGTCATAAAGTATCTGATAATATTAGGGTCTGTAACCGTTACGGGACCGCCCATTTTTATCTGATTTTTAAAGAGCGGAATAACACTACCGTTAGAACCTAATACATTACCAAAACGAACGGCTACAAAATCAGTATCCGACTTTCCGTTAAAGGACTGAACAATCATTTCACAAATACGCTTGCTGGCACCCATAATGTTTGTAGGATTAACAGCCTTATCGGTTGAAATTAAAACAAACTTTTCTGCGCCGTATTTATCAGCGCACTGAGCGGTTTTCAAAGTACCAAATACATTATTCTTTATACTTTCGTTAGGGCTGTCCTCCATCAGAGGAACATGTTTATGAGCAGCTGCATGATAAATTATATCAGGCCGATATGTGCGGAACAGATAATCCATACGTCTGCTATCTCTCACAGAGCCGATTAGGGTTACTAAATCAAGACTTGGGAAATTGTGGCGTAATTCATTCTGTATTTCATAAGCATTATTTTCATAAATATCAAAAATAATGAGTCTTTTCGGGTTGTGAACTGCGATTTGGCGACATAGCTCAGAGCCTATTGTACCGCCGCCACCTGTAACTAAAACAACCTTATTTTCAACATAATTCAGTTCTTCACCCAAATTAATGTCAATTGGGTCGCGACCTAAAAGGTCTTCAATTTCCACCTTACGAATAGTAGGAGTAAGCTCTGATAAATTATACATCTTACATACTGAGGGTATAATTCTAAGCGTACAATTTGTTTCTTTACAAATATCAAGAATGGCTGATTTTTCGCTATTTTTGCAGTTAGGAATAGCAAAAACAATATAAGAAATTTCATATTTCTTAGCGGCATCAACAATCATATCCCTGCCACCAATAATTTTAATTCCCGATATGTACTGACCGTGCTTATAATAATCATCATCAATAACACATCTGATTTTGCAGGCAGAATACTCATTTTTGCGTTGCATTTCGTTTATAATCATCTGGCCTGCGCTTCCGGCACCGATTATCATAATATTTCCCGAAATTTCTGATACTGTGTCATCTTTTGTTTTGTTAGAATGGAATACTTTACTGGCAACCTTTTTAAAGGTAATTCGCTGTATTATAACAAGACAGTTAACAAGAAGAAGTGCAGTAAAATATACAGAAAGTTCAAAATGTTTATTTTTAACAGCCTCTTGTGAAATAAACAAAATGGCAGTTGCTACCACAGAGGCTACAGGAATTCGTACAAATTCCGATACAGTTGAGTAACGCCACAAAATATTATAAATTTTAAAGAGATAAAAAACTATCAATATGGAAGCCGAAAAAATTATGTACGAAAAATTTGCCATACCAACTAAGCTTCCAAATATATCGTTTTCAGTGATTGCAAAAGAAATTCCTAAAGATAAAACTGCTGATATAATATCACAAACCAAAAAGAACGCTAAGGTTAAGTGACGTTTTATCATATTCTATTCCTCTCTCCTATTTATATTAAAACCTATTTACAATAAATTAATTCCTTGTGCTTTGCACTTCCTTATTTCCTTTTCAGGCCATATTGACACCTGAACCTCGCCAATATGGGCTTTATGTAGAAGTAGCATACAAAGTCTTGACTGGCCAATACCACCGCCGATTGTAAGTGGTAAAGCGCCAGAAAGAAGAAGCTTGTGGAATTCGTAATTTACGCGTTCTTCCTTACCTTCAATTTTTAACTGCTTCAAAAGACTTTCTCTATCAACTCTGATACCCATTGAAGAGATTTCAAGCGCTATATCCAGTGTCTTATGGTAAACCATTATATCGCCGTTTAACTCCCAGTCATCATAATCGGGAGCTCGGCCATCATGCTTTTCACCGCTTTTAAGCTTGCCGCCAATTTTCATAATGAAAACTGCACCGCACTCGCGTGTGATTTCATATTCACGCTCTTTTGAGGTAAGATTCGGATAACGGTCCTCAAGCTCTTGGGTAGTTATAAAGCTAATTTGTTTTGGGAGGTCACATTCAATTACGGGGAATTTTTTGCTAACCTCTTTAGCTGTGCGTAAAACAGCACCGTAAATGCATCTTACAGTTGCCTTTAAATAATTTTCGGTACGGTCCTCAGCGGTTATGATTTTTTCCCAATCCCATTGGTCTACATAAAGCGAATGTATACTGTCACATTGTTCATCACGGCGAATAGCATTCATATCGGTATAAAGACCTGTATGGAGCTTAAAACCGTATTTTAGCAAAGCCATACGCTTCCACTTAGCAAGACTGTGCACAACCTCAGCCATTTCGCCCGTTTCAAGAATATCAAACGAAACGGGGCGCTCTACACCGTTAAGGTCATCATTAATACCGCTTCCCTGCTTTACAAAAAGCGGCGCAGAAACACGCGATAAATCGAGACTGTCACACAATTCAGTTGCAAATTTATCCTTTACTAAAGCGATAGCGCTTTGAGTATCAAACTCATTAAGCAAGGGTATATATTTTTCCATAAAATCACCTAAATTAATAAATACTGCCAACAGTTCTTGGGTAAAGAATAACGTCACGGATATTCTGTACGCCTGTAACATACATAATTATACGCTCAAGACCCAAACCAAAACCGCTGTGCGGCACAGAGCCAAAACGGCGAAGAGCAATATAATGCTCGTAATCCTCAATAGACATACCTCTAACCTGCATTGCATCTAAAAGCTTATCTAAATTAGCTTCACGCTCGCTGCAACCGATAATTTCACCAACACCTGGTACTAAAAGGTCGGTAGCGGCAACGGTTTTACCGTCGGGATTTTGCTTCATATAGAAAGACTTGATTTCCTTAGGATAGTTGGTAAGGAAAACAGGCTTTTTGCAGATAACCTCAGAAATATACTTTTCGTGCTCTGTCATAAGGTCACTGCCCCACTCTACAGGGTACTGGAACTTAACGTCAGCCTTTAAAAGATGTTCAATAGCCTCGGTATAGGTCATAACCGCGAAATCGTTATTAACAACGCTCTCTAATTTTTCAATAAGACCTTTTTCAAAATGAGCATCAAAAAATTTAAGCTCGTTGGGGCATTTCTCCAATACTGCATTTATGATGTATTTAATCATATCCTCGGCAATTTCGATAATGTCGGGAAGCTCTGCAAAAGCAACCTCGGGCTCAACGTGCCAGAATTCTGCAACGTGACGCGGTGTGTTGCTCTTCTCTGCTCTAAAAGACGGTCCGAAAGTATAAATCTTACCGAGCGCCATTGCGGCAACCTCACCCTCAAGTTGACCCGAAACGCTTAGAGCGGCGCGCTTGCCGAAGAAATCATCCGAATTATAATCGTCTTCTGATTTATAATCGTGGCTGTAGCCGATGGTAGTAACCTTGAACATTTCGCCTGCACCCTCACAGTCGCTCGCGGTTATGAGCGGTGTGTGAACGTAAACAAAGCGTCTGCTCTGAAAGTATTCGTGAACTGCATTAGACACAACAGAACGTACTCTGAAAACAGCGTTAAAGGTGTTAGTACGTACACGCAAATGCGGAATGGTTCTTAAATATTCTAATGTGTGACGTTTTTTCTGTAATGGGTATTCGGGCGGACATTCACCTAAAACCTCAATTTCCTTTGCATTAATTTCAACTGAATCGATTGCAACAGCCGATTTAACAACTGTACCAACAACCTTAAGCGAGGTACCAAGCTTCATAAATTCCGAAATCTCGGTTAAAACTGCTTTATCAATAACAATTTGAAGATGCTTAAAGGAGGTACCGTCATTAAGCTCGATAAAAGCCATATTCTTAGAATCTCTAGAGGTTCTTACCCAACCGCAAACCGTAACATCAGTATTAAGAAAAGCGGAATTTTCAAAAATTTCAATAATATCAGTGTGTTTCATAATATCACTCCAAAATAAAAAACGCCTATTATCCTAATATTATTAGGACGAATAGACGTAATATCCGCGGTGCCACCTAATTTACCGCAAAAGCGGTCGCTTAAGTATTGATTTAACGCATCAAAACGGCGCACCTACTAACAAAATGCTTTCAGATTGCAACTCCGAAGTGTTATTCGTATCAAGTGCAGACTGTGTCACAGCAAACCA
>CAZNTP010000101.1:0-5518 GCA_964575985.1 uncultured Ruminococcus sp.
GTTGCCGTCCTCCTCAAAGGTTACGCCGTTTCTGAAATCGCCTGCACTAATCATAGTTTAAAATTCCTCCAAATAATTATACTTAGACATATTCATTATATAACCCGCAGTAGAATTTGTCAAGAATTTATGGAAGATAAAACCTTTAATAAGGTTAGTTTCTTTTCTTTTTGCCGTCAAGGTCGGTGTCGCAGTCGGTTTCAATCTGTTTTTTATTAAAGCCCTGCGCTATTGCGGGATACTGATTTTCGGTTTCGGCAGTAGCCTGTATTTCATAGGTGCCGTAGCGGTTAATCATATCAAAGGCAGTTTCGGGAAGACCTATATCGCGGTGAAGCGAGGGGGTTATTGTAGCTTTGCTCTTTTTCTTTTTCAATTTTTTCACCTCGGAAATAGTATTGACAAAATGAAAAGAAAAATTATTTTAAATTAGATGAGATGAATTGTAAACCCACACTTTTAACTATGCGTTTTGTTATTTATACATTCTTAGTTTTTATCTGTGGGCAAATCTATAGCACAATACTTGGCTCCCTCTGACGAGGGAGCTGGCGCCATTAGGCGACTGAGGGAGAGATGAACGTGAGAATTATTTTATTTTCTACCATTTCTCTCCCTCCGAGTTTGCTTTGCAAACCCACCTCCCTCGTCAGAGGGAGGCAGTCGGCATCTTATTCCTCACAGTTTACCAAAATAAATTCGGTTTGGGGGTATTTAGCTTTTGTCTCATCGCTGAAATTATAATCCGAAATAACGGTAGAAATTTCCCTGAAATCGCAAAAATTTCTTGATGCATTAAAAAGGAGCTTACTGCTATCCGCTAAAAATACCCTCTTTTTTGAATTTTCTAACATAGCCTTGTAGAGAGTGAAAAAAGTTTCTCCGCATTTTATTTTTCCTTCTGAAGCCAGTGAGCATGTGGAGAAAAAAAGAATGTCTGCGTTATAGGTTGCCGCTTGTTGAGCGGTTTCAAAGCTTCCTACTACGTAGGGGCGCGCGCATATTCTTCCGCCCAAGCAAATAACCTCAATACCCTCACTACTTAAAAAGGTAGCCAAGCTCAAATTATTTGTAATAACCTTTAAATTTTTAAATTCAGTTATATATTTACCAATAAACTGGCTAGTTGTTGAACCGTCAATAAAAATTGTCATATTATCGGTAATAAGCTTTGAGGCTTCTTTTGCAAGCTTATTTTTTACATCTTTCATTTTTTCAGTTCTAAAGATGAAAGGCGGATATTTATGCTGTACAGGCTCGGCGCCGCCGCCTTTTCTGACTATTAGCTTTTGATTTTTTAAATAGTTAAGGTCACGGTTTATGGTTGCGGTACTGTAGTGAAGCTTTGCGCATAAATATTTTACGGTTACAAAACCGCTTTCCTTGATAATATCTAAAATCATATCTCTTCTGTTTTTTGGCATAAAAAGGCCTCCTTTTTGAGAAAAAATGATAAATATTCAAAAACCGTAACCTATATTGACAAGATTTTGAGAAAAATATATCATTAACTATATAGTAGCATTACTGATACGCAAATGCAACTAATAAATTTTTAAAGTTGAAATTCGCCACGCAAAAAAAGGTTGACAAAAAAATTCGGGGGGGGGGGTATACTATTAGCGGTATATCTAACTGTGTTTGTAGGTGCTTCTAAAAAATAATTATATGGAGGAGAATATCTAATGAAAAAGGTTATAGCAATTATTCTTTGCATAACGATGTTTATGATGGTTATTCCTGTTACGCTTAGTGCCAGCACTGTGGCAGAGGATAACAAAGTACTGTTTACTCCTACGGTAAACGAATCTGCTGTTTCGTATGATGAGGACGGTAAAATTTATTACCACGGATATTATACATACGGTACAAACGGTCTTGGTTATACGACCCCAAATATTCTAAGAACCTACAACAACGGGGGTTTTAGCTCAAGTGACGGTAACGCTTATTTGTGGGCGGCTGAAATCGACGGAGAAACAATGTGGAAAATTCCGTTCAGAGTAAATGATGAAGGCGGTCACTATAGATCAAGCGGTGGTTATACAGAAATATATCCATTTTATTCAACGGTTTATCAAGATCATAATAAAAGCACACCTATTGCAGCAGAAGATATTGAAACTCTTGGTGACAATATTGATAATGCAGACGAGTACACACATTTGGCTGTGCGTATTAAACTTGTTGATGACGGAACAGGTAATGCGGTAGAGGGTGCTACTCGTTCGATTTCAATAAATCCCTTAGGTCCAAGTGGTACCAACGGCCATTACGGTTATTGGGGAAAATCGGGTAAGGTATATTTTCAGGATATAAACACAGGCAAGAAAACATATGTCACTACATCTACTTATGATTTGCCGCTTGGTTTTGACGGATATTTAGTTTTCCCATCTGATTCTGTTGTGGGCAAAGTAGATGGCGAATCGGTATTTATGACACTTGCCGATTTGATAAAGTTTAATATTTATTTGCACTGGGGTTGTAGTCATAGCGGTAGAAGTGCTACTGACAGTTGGGTTGGTACAGAACTTTATATCGGTGATATGATTCTTACCAAGAACATAGATTCCTTTAATTTGGTTTACGGTGCACCGACCTATGAACTTGAATCTAACGATAATTCTGTTACAGTAATCAGTGATGATGCTAATGCACTTTACGCTTTTTCGGAAAGCGCAGAAGAATGGCTCACAAAGGACGAAATTAACGCGCAACTTAAAAATCTTCCTAAAGAAACAGAATACACAGTATACGCAAAATACGCATTAGGCACAAAGATTCTTTCTAAAACGATTAGCACAACCAATACAGGTGTTGCAGGTTATCTTATGGATGTTCCTGAAGAGGAAACCTGGTTAACCTATAACAGCAAAAATGTTTCTTGGGGTAGTGCGCATATTGCTATGACAGGCGGTGCTGATCCGTTGTCGGCAACCCCATCTTACGCGAGTGGTTCTTCACAGGGACTTTTTGTAAGAGAGTCTGAGGGTGAACATTTTATCGTATTTAACCCTGACGATGCAGCCAACGAAACCACAGGATTAATACCCGAATGTAATGCAGGTGTTAACTGGAATACAATAAGCGGCAGAGGTCTTACAGAGGCTGGCGAAGCAAAGGTTGGTATGCCCGAAAATATTGACACAGAATCACTCAAGGGCATTGCTATGAGATTTAAGATTACGGGCGGCGAGGCTGACCAGTATTCAAGTGTTAGTTTCTATTTGACCGCTCTTAAGGATTGGTTGCAGGTTTCCCGCGCTTACCTTATAGATAACACTACAGGACTTGTTATTAATCCTTATTTCCAGAGTAATTCTAAAGGTCACTTGATTAATATTTCGGGCGAGTTTGACGGTTGGTTAGTTCTTCCTTACGAGTATATCTTTACAGGTCACAGAAAGTATTTTGAAGAAACAGGCGGCAACCTTGCACTTTATTTCCACACAAATTCTTGTACCAACGATAACCACGGTAAAGATGCTACAAGCGATTGGACAAATAAAATATTCTGGCTTGGTGATATTGTTTTAATTGATAACGAGGATTCATTTATTAATACATTCTCACGTCCCGTTACCGATTCCGAGGGTATGGTATTCACAAGTAATGACCACCACACAATCGACGGTGCTTTCACAGAAATGACCAATACCTTTGAAGCATGGGTTAAATTTAACGATAATTATCCCGATACAATCCGCGGCGGTATGATGCTTAGCAACGCTAGTAATGCCAGCAACAGTATAACATATCAGATTTTAGCAAACGGTAATCCAAGTGTTTCTACTACTGCCTATTCTTACGGTCAGTCTAAAGGCAGTGTAACTAAAACCTTTGACCAGGTTAATGTTTACACGGGCGAGTGGACACATCTTGCAATTGTTAACGACCAGACAGCAGATACCGTAACTTGCTATATAAATGGCGTAGCAGTGCAGACCTTAGAGGGCGCGTTAGCAGATTCTATAAACCGCGAAGCAGGTGTTCTCGGCGGTAGCTTTGCCCCCGGTAACCCGCTTGCATTCCGCGGTGAGATGAAATCGGCAGCACTTTATTCAGATGTAAGAACGGCAGAGGAAATTGCGGCTGATATGACCGAACAAGGCACTGACAGTCTTATGGCTTATTGGGATTTATCAAAGGATGCTGTAGACGGAAAACTCACCGACGAGAGCGGTAACGGTCACGATATAACCCTCGGTCAAGTTTGGTTTGATGCCGAGGTTAATCCAGAAGATTATGATTATTCATTTGCTATTGTAGGCGATACACAGTACGTTAACTACAATTGGCATGACAGATATGATGATATCTATGACTGGATAGTTGAAAACAAAGAGACCAGAAAAATTGAGTATGTGCTCAATATGGGTGATATAACCGAAAACAGTGCGGACGCTCAATGGGAGAGAGCCGCTACAGAGCACGCTAAGCTTGACGGTCTTGTACCTTATACAGTTTTAAGAGGTAACCACGACAAGACCGACGGATTAAACGCCACCTTTAATAAAGCCCCTTATAACACCACTTATTCGGGAAGTTATGACGGTAAGGTTGAAAATACCTGGCGCGAGCTTGTTGTTTGCGGTGTGAAATATCTTATATTCACGCTTGATATAGGTCCCAGCGACGATGTACTCGCTTGGGCAGGTGAGGTTATTGAAGACCACCCCTACCATAACGTTATTATTACAACCCACGTTTATCTTGATAAAGCAGGCACACCTATGGATTCTAACTACAACTCGGCTTCTACTAACTCGACCTATGCAGGCGGCGGTAATGATGCTGAGGATTTGTGGGATAAGCTTATAGGTAAGTATGAAAATATTGTTATGGTGCTTTGCGGTCACGTTCCGGCAAATACCGCAGTAACTACCACAAGAGTAGGCGAGAACGGCAATGTTGTAACACAGGTGCTTGTTGACCCGCAGGGTGTTGATAATGCAATCGGTGCTACAGGTATGATAACCTTGCTTAACTTCTCAGAAAACGGTACTAAGGTTTCGGTTGAAACTTTATCTACCGTAAGAGAAAAGCACTTTATAAGCCAAGGTCAGTATGAAATCACTGTTCCCGTAACTGAGTTCGTTGAAACTAAGGGTGATGTTAGCGGTAACGGTATTCGCGACACACATGACCTTACAGTTTTGAGAAAGTATCTATTAGGCAATCAAAGCGAAGGCTACCTTACCGTTGATGTAAATGACGATAAGTATAAGGACATAAGAGACCTTGTAGCTCTTAAAAGATTGTTTGTATCTTGAATTAAACGATAAAGGGCTAAAAAGCCCCCTCCTTTGATAAGGCACACTCCTTTTGAAGTGTGCCTATTTTATTTTTTAAAGATAAAAAGGTTCTATAACAAATGTTGGGGTAAAAATGATAGAAATTTTGTTTCTGTCATTGCGAGGGTGTGTAAACACCCGTGGCAATCCGTAAAAATGGACTACGGATTGCTTCGTTACTTCGTTCCTCGCAATGACACCCCAACATTTACAATAGAACC
>CAZNTP010000102.1:0-5505 GCA_964575985.1 uncultured Ruminococcus sp.
GCATCAATCCAAACATAGATTACATGGGTTTCGTCAAAGGTTACGGGAATACCCCATTTAAAAGATGTACGCGATACGCAAAGGTCGGAAAGTCCTGGTTTTAGGAAGTTGTTAATCATTTCATTTTTGCGTGAATCGGGTTTAATAAAGTCGGGGTTTTGTTCGTAGTATTCAAGCAATTTGTCCTGATATTTGCTGAGTTTTAAAAAGTATGCTTCCTCTTTAGAGTCAACAACCTCGCGGCCACAGTCGGGGCACTTGCCGTCTACAAGCTGTGAAGCGGTGAAAAAGGATTCGCAGGGAACGCAGTATTTGCCCTCGTAATGACCTTTATAAATGTCACCCTGCTCATAAAGCTTTTTAAATATTTTTTGAACGGTTTTTTCGTGATAATCGTCTGTAGTGCGGATGAATTTATCATAGCTTGTATTAAGGCTGTCCCACACCTGCTTTATTTCCCCGGAAATATTGTCAACATATTCCTTAGGGGTAATACCTGCCGCCTTTGCGTATTCCTCAATCTTTTGTCCGTGCTCGTCAGAGCCTGTCATTAGAAAAACATCAAAACCCATTTGCTTTTTGTAGCGGGCAATCATATCCGCAAGCACTATATCATAGGCATTGCCAATGTGTGGCTTGCGAGAGGTGTATGCAATAGCAGTAGTGATATAAAACTTTTTGTTTTCTGACATAATTTATTCCTCCTAAGGTTGTTCGGTAAGATATATGAAATATGAAATAACGGTAGATATTAAGCCGTAAATTAAAAGTGTGGAGCTACTTAAAAGCGAGCCTGAGCCTCCAAAAGAGGTATAGGCAAATACCAAAACACCAAGTACTGCACTGATAATATAAAGAGCCGTTAGTATTATGTTAGAGCGCTTAATTTTGTTAGCACAGTTTATAATAGCCGCAAGCACTATAGAACTGCCTTTGTATGCGGCAGGCGCTGAGGTGGATTTTACAGGCGCTACTGTATTTTTATACATGTGGCATCCGGCTGCTGACATTACCTTTACAGAATCATCATAAAGACCGAAATAGTCGCAAATCATAGCTTCGGTTAAATTGGGGTCGGTATTGTTAATAAGTAATGTAATACCTGTTTTTGAGAGATTTTTAAGCTCGTGGGCAATTCTTCGTTCAACGCTGTACTGAATAATAAGCAAAGCGCAGGCTTTATCGCCCGTAGCTACATAAACGGGGAAATATCCCTGACGTAAAATTTTACGGTCAATCTCAAGGCTTGGAACTTCAATTCCATGAGCCTCCATCAGAGCGCGGTTGCCAATAAATAAAAGCTTATTGTCAACCCAACCTGAAATACCCATTCTGTCTTCATACTTTACAGTATCGGTATCGGGTAAAACCTCAATATTACCGCTGTTTGCGATTTCCTTGAATATAGGTGCTAAGGTACTGCTCATATACTCTGTAAGAGAAGCCGCTCTTACCAAGGTATCATCAAGCATATTTTCGGATAAAACCTTCATTTGATGAAGCGTTACAGTGCCCTTTGGAAACAGGTCATTCGAGCTTAAAACAATCGCATTTGCCATTTCCAAGTGCTCAGCGCCGATTTTACCCATAATCATAGAGCCCATTTTGTTAAGCTTTTTTGAAGCGCGGTAGAGCGGAAGTGTATCAATTAGAAATACAGAGGGGAGCGCGGTTAAAAGCTGTATTGCAGTTGCGGCATAAACGCCGTAAAACAATCCGTCAAAATAAGCGGCGCCCGAAAGGGCAGAAATCAGTGAAATTATAAGTGATAAAACCGTTATAATCGGCAGACGTCCACCTAAAAATGAACCGTAGGTTGAGTATTTCATAAAATCTGAAATCTGCTCTGTTTTTTGAGCGGCAGAAATCAGAACATCGCCGTCAATTGCGTTTTTAGCCATAGCAAAGGTAATGGCGGGGTCATTTATCAGCTTAACTGCCTTTTTTTGTGCATTTGAGCTTATTTGAATAAAATTGCTTAGCATATAGGATGTTTTAAAGAATTTACTAAGGCTTCTGAAAGAAAGAATAAGTCCTAAAAGAATTAAAACATCAAGAATAATTTCTTCCTTTATTATTCCCATTATAGCGTAAACAATCGTAAATATAGAAGCCGTCGCGGCAGAAATATCGGGAGAACTGTTTTTACGGAAAATTTTTGCAAAGGCTAAAAACATATCCATATTCAACAAAATTACAATTCCCAAAAACGAACTGCAAACTATCATACTAGTCATAGTATGGGTGAGCAGTGTATTTGACATAAAGGGGAGTTTTGCAAATGCAAGAAGAACGGTTATGAAAAAAGTGAAAACCATAGTAAGAAAAGCGTTTCGCTTGTCTATAAAGAATTTTCTTTTAAGCTTCTTAAAATCATCCCGTGAAAGATATTCGGTTTTGGGAACAAATTCTTCGAAATCATCCTGCTCTAAACGAAGCTCATCATCCAAAGAGGTTGTGGGCTCGGTGGGTATTTCAATTAATTCACTTGTAAGGTCTATTGCTCTGGTGTGTGTGGAAACCTTAATAGAAGAATCTTCATTTTCGCCTGAGCTTACAGGTGTGAAGGTAATTGTAGCATCAGGCTCAAAGGTAATAGAGGGTGGTTTTGTATCGGGAATTTCAGTATAATCTATGTCCGAAATAATTTTAACCGATTTTTCCTCGTTTTCGGGTTCCTTAAAAGAAACATCAATGTCGGGTATAGACTCGGTATCAGTTAATTTGATTTCGGGCAAGCTTTCTGTTTCTGTGATGTTGCCGCCTAAATCATCAAATTCAATATCATAATTTTGGGATAATCGTTCAATCAGCTTTTCACTGTCGGATTTTAAAATTTCGGCTACACTTTCCAGCTGATATAACGGTTCGGGGTCAGGCAGGTTATCATTACCGTCCTTATCAACCAAATATGGCTTACATTTATCCAGAAGGGAAGAACGCTTATGCTTCTTTTCGTTGGTGGGTATGGGCTGTTCTTTTTCCTCTGCTTTTTGGGGTGTATCGGTAATTTCTTCTATAGTAACAGTATCGGTCAATACAACATTTTCTGTTGCTTCTTCAGGGGGCATACCTTCCTCTAAAGTAACACCCGAGAGTCTTTTTTTAAGTGCATCCAAAGCACCGGTCGCATCATTATTGGTTTTTGAAACGGGGAATGCATCGTTAGTACCAATGATTTCCTCAGTTGTAAGCGCATTTGGGGAGTGTATGTTTTTTGGGAGGGGAGCCGGAATTTCGTCTTCAAAAACCACTTCAAAGGGTTCATAAAAATTGTCTTCTTGCTTTTTTTTGAACAAACTCATTTTATCCTCCTGTGTTTTACAACCTCGTACATAAGCACACCTGCAGCCACCGAAGCGTTTAGTGAATTAATCTTGCCAAACATTGGAAGACTGATAATTCCGTCACACTTCTTTGCGGTTAGCGTGCCTATGCCGTTACCCTCATTTCCTATAATCAGCGCACAGGGTATATCAAAATCGGTTTTTGTGTAATCATCGCCGTCCATATCAGCACCGAACACCCAAACACCGTTTTCCTTTAGATAATCTATTGTGTTAGCAATGTTAGTGACACGAGCCACCTTCATATATTCAAGCGCGCCGCTTGCAGATTTTGCAACGGTAGCGTTAAGTGAAGCACTTCTTCTTTTAGGAATTATAATTCCGTGCACACCGCAGGCCTCAGCGGTTCTGATAATAGCGCCAAGGTTATGTGGGTCTTCAATTTCATCACAAATTATAATAAAGGGCTTTTCGTTTCTCTCATAGGCAAGAGCTAGAATTTCTTCGGGGGTAGAATATTCCTGCGAAGCCACCATAACGGCAACACCCTGATGGTTAGCGCCACCGCAGTAGTAATCAAGCTTCTGAGGGCTTATTTCCTTTATTAAAATGCCTTTTGCCTTGCATTTTGCAATAATTGCAGTAATACTTCCGCCGCTAACTCCGTGAGCTACTAAAAGGCGGTCTATCTCTCTGCCCGAGCGCACAGCCTCTAAAACGGGGTTTCTGCCGCATATTACACTGCCAAATTGTTCTGTATTTTTATTTTCCATTATTTTCAACTCAATCTTTTACATAATTATACAAAATAAATTATACCACATAATTCTTATAAATGAAATAGTAAATTTAAGAAATAATCGTAAAATTTTGGCAATAATAAGCTTGGAGGGATAAAAAATGTGTGATAACAGAATTATTAAGGTTGAAGGCTTTGAATTAATGGATTCGAGAAGTAATCCGACAGTTGCCGCAAGAGTGACTTTAAGTGACGGCAGTGTAGGGTTTGCTATTGCACCTTCTGGCGCATCCACAGGTGAATTTGAGGCGCACGAAAAGCGTGACGGTGAAAAAGAAAGATATTGCGGTAAGGGTGTGCTCGCTGCAGTTGAGGGGATTAATAATGAAATTGCACCCAAACTCATAGGTTTAAACACCTTAAATCAGCGTGAAATTGATGAATTTTTAATCTCATTCGACGGCACAGAGAATAAATCAAGACTTGGCGCTAATGCGATACTTGCAGTTTCTCTGGCAGTTGCAAAGGCGGTAGCAAAATCACATAATATGCCATTATACAAATATTTGGGCGGTATAAGCGGAGTTAAAATGCCAAGGCCTATGATGAATATTTTAAACGGCGGCGCCCACGCGGCTAATAATATTGATATTCAGGAATTTATGATAATTCCTGTAAATAGTTGCAATTTTACAGAGTCCTTGCGCAAATGTAGTGAAATTTACCACACTTTAGGTAAAATTTTAAAAGAGCAGTCACGAGCTACAGGCGTTGGTGACGAGGGCGGTTTTGCGCCTGACCTTAGCTCTGACGAGGAGGCAATAGAGCTTATTGTTGATGCAATAACCAAGGCGGGCTACACTACAGAGGAAATTAAAATTGGCTTGGATGTGGCATCAAGCGAATGGTATAAGGACGGCGAATATCTGCTACCGAAAAGAAACAAGAAAATGACCGCCGAGGAGCTTAAAAAATACTATGAAATGCTAATAGAAAAATACCCGATTATTTCTATTGAGGACGGTGTCGCTGAAGAAGATTGGAGCGGTTGGAAACTGCTCACAAGCACTTTGGGGGACAAAATTCAGCTTGTGGGAGATGACCTGTTTGTTACTAACACCGCAAGACTTAAAAAGGGTATAGCAGAAAATGCAGGAAATGCTATTTTAATAAAGCCTAACCAAATAGGCACACTCACAGAGACCTTAGATGTTATTGAATTGGCAAAAAGCCACGGTTATTCGGTTGTAGTATCGCACCGCTCGGGCGAAACCGAGGATACAACCATTGCAGATTTAGCCGTAGCGGTAAATGCAGGGCAGATTAAAACAGGTGCTCCCAGCAGAACAGACCGTGTAGCTAAATATAACCGATTGCTTCTTATAGAAAAGGAATTGAATTTTTGATACAAAAAAGGCTGTTCATTTGCTGACGCCACATAAGGCAGTAATTTTAAAACACTAACTTATGGGCGTTGCA
>CAZNTP010000103.1:0-5324 GCA_964575985.1 uncultured Ruminococcus sp.
TCAGCTAAAGAATTTGATGAGAATTATGAAAATATTGTTAAAAGAGTAACTGCCGCGGCGGCACGCTCAAACCGTAGCTGTGACGATATAATTCTGCTTGCCGCTACCAAGACAGTGGATATAGATACTATAAATTATGCAATTGGCAAGGGCATTAAGTATATTGGTGAAAACAAGGTACAGGAGTTGCTTTCTAAGGATGACTCTATAAGCGGTGTTCATAAGCATTTTATAGGTCATTTGCAGACCAATAAGGTTAAGGATATTATTAATAGAGTCGAAATGATTGAATCGGTCGATTCCATAAAGCTTGCAAAAGAAATTTCAAAGCAGGCTGTTAAGACGGACAAAACAATAGATGTTTTGGTTGAGGTTAACATCGGCGGCGAGGAATCCAAATGGGGATTTAAACCGAACAAAACCTTAAATGCTGTAGAAGAGATTTCCAAATTGCCTAATATTACGGTAAAAGGTCTTATGGCAATTCCGCCTGTTTGCGAAAATTCTGCAGAAAATCGCAAGTTTTTCCATGAAATGTATAAACTGTTTATTGACATACGCACTAAAAAAATAGATAATAGTAGTATGGATATACTTTCAATGGGAATGTCGGATGATTTCGAGGTTGCTATTGAAGAGGGTGCTAATTTAATTCGTTTAGGTACCGCCCTTTTCGGAAGAAGAATTTATTAATTATTACAAGATATAAAGGAGTATTATTATGGGATTATTTGATAGCATTAAAAACATTCTTACCATTCCGCCTGAGGATGAGTTTGAGGATGAGTTTGAAGAGGTAGAAGAGAAAGAAGAAAGCAAAAGACGTCCTGCCGCAGAGCCGCAAAAGCGTGCAGAGACCACTCCCAGAATTTTGGGTGGTGGAAAAGCAAAGACTGTGAGCTACAACGCATCTCAGATGCAGGTTGTGCTTGTAAAGCCTGAGCGATACGAGGATGTCACCTCTATAGCCGACCATCTTAATGATGGTAAGTCGGTTGTTTTAAATCTTGAATCTACCGACAGAGAGCTTTCAAGAAGAATAGTTGACTTTTTGAGTGGCGCTACCTATGCTAACCGTGGTAATATGCGTAAGGTTTCAAAGGGTACTTTCTTGATTGTACCTCATGGCGTTGATATGATGGGCGAGCTTATTCTTGACGATTTTGACGATAGCAAGATGTATTTTTAATGGAAACCGAGCTTTTTGTTGCCCGTGTAGGTGATACAGCCGATATTTGCGAAAAAACAGGCAGACCCAAATTTATGGGCTTTTTATCTGCAGAGCAGGCCGTTTTGGCTACGCAGATACTTTCAAAACGCTCTGTGGATTTTGCGCTTTGGGGCGGTTATGCTGATGCAGAAAGAAAGATTTTAGCCTGTTTTCCTGATTGGATGGAGGAAAAAAGTTTTCCTATTGAAGCTATAACCTTTACTTACAGAAAGAGCGATATACTTCATCATAAGGACTTTTTGGGTAGTCTTATGGCATTGGGAATAAAACGCGAAACGGTCGGCGATATTCTTATAGAAAACGGCAGAGCGGTGGTTTTTGTACTTGATGAAATTACCGACTATATTTTGACCGAGGTAGGTAAAATCGGTAGAATAGGTGTGACCGCTCAAAAGGGCTTTAGCGAGCCATTGCCGCAGAAAAACAGCCTAAAGGAATTTACCGAAACGGTAGCATCCTTAAGGCTTGACTGTGTTGTTTCGGCTATTGCGGGTATTTCACGCGCTGTTGCTACAGAAAAAATTAATTACGGTTTTGTAGCGGTTAACTCTGTCACGGTGCAAAAAAACACAAAAATTGTTACTTACGGCGATATTATTACCGTCAGAGGAAGCGGCAAGTTTATTATTGATGCAGTTTCTGACCGTACTAAAAAGGACAGAATTATATTGAAATATAAAAAATATGTCTAAGGGGGCATTTTTATGATTAGTGCTACTGAAGTTAGAAATATTAAATTCGGTCGTTCGATGAGTGGCTATAAGCAGGAAGAGGTTGATATCTTTTTAGATAAGATTGAAGCCGACCTTGCGCAGTATGAACGTCTGTTTAAAGAAATTCAAGGTAAAAATGAGGCTTTGTCCAATGAAATTGAGGAGCTCAAGGCTTCACAAAGCAGTATACAAAGCGTGCTTTTAAGCGCACAGCAGTTGGCTGACCGAATTGTGAGCGAGGCTAAGGAAAAGAGTGAGGAAATAATCCGCAATGCAGAAACCAATATTTCGGTTATCACCACTCGCGAAAAAGAACTTTCCGCTACCTTTGAATTAAAGGCACAGGAAAGAAAGTCTGCTCTTGAAGCCGAGCTTAATGATATGGTTAAGAAAGCTAAATTAAAGGCCGATAGTATTACCGCTGCCGCTGAGGACAGTGTAGCACGTCAACAGGTTTTATTTGATAGACTTAAGGTCGAGATTGCCGCTTTTAAAACAAGCGTTTCTGCAAAGTATAAAGAGCATTTAGAGATTTTATCTGCTATTCCTGACAGTGTTCCGTCTGACCCAAACAAAATAGCAGAAATTATTTCTGCTGAGGTTGATAAAGCACCCGATGTATCGGCTTTTATAAGGGTTGAGCCGATGGCAGAGCCTATAGTAGAGGCTGTTACAGATAATAACGGTTTTTCAATTAAAGAGGAATTGCCCCCGCTTGACGAAGTGAGCGATGATATTTTAGTTGATTAATTTTTAATTCGGAGGTATATTTTGGTTGCTTTTATTGTGGCAATTATATGTGCTTTAATAGTTTTAGCGGTTGACCAGCTTACTAAATATTTTATAGCCTCTAACTTTTATTTAGGGGAGTCGACCGAATTTATAGGTGGCTTTATAGATATTGTTTATATTCATAATGAGGGTGCCGCTTGGGGAATGCTTAGCGGCAAAACCTGGATACTTATAATATTTACAGCGCTTGCAATGGGTTATTGCGGATTTTTGCTTTGGAAATACGGTAGAGAGAATAAGCTAATGCTTGTAGGTCTTTCTCTAGTGATTTCGGGCGGAGTCGGTAATCTTATTGACCGAGTTTTCAGAAACGGTAAGGTTGTTGATTTTTTGCATTTTGAATTCTGGCCGCAGTTTCCTGTCTTTAATGTGGCAGACTGCGCTATAGTTGTGGGCGTAGGTTTTCTTATACTTTATTTTGTAATTGATACTGTTAAAGAATATAAGCTTAAGCGTTTAGGAAATAAAGAAAATGCAGATAATTGAAGCAAAATTTTCTGACGAATACGGCAAAAGACTTGATGTATTTGTAGCGGCTATAGCTGATATTTCACGTTCAAGAGCGGCTCAACTGATAGAGGAGAACTGTGTTACGGTGAATGATAAAACAGCCTCAAAAAATACCAAGCCAAAGCTTAACGATGCAATAAAAATTCAAATACCCGAGCCTGTAGAATACAATGTAGAGCCGCAGAACATCCCACTCGACATCGTTTTTGAGGACGATGATTTGCTTGTTGTAAACAAGCCTAAGGGAATGGTGGTTCACCCAGCGGCAGGCAATTATGAGGGCACATTGGTTAATGCGCTAATCTATCATTGCGGGGCTTCGCTTTCGGGAATAAACGGCGTTATGCGACCGGGTATAGTGCACAGAATTGATAAGAATACAAGCGGTCTTTTAATGGTGGCAAAAAATGATTTTGCACACAACCATTTAGCCGCGCAAATTAAGGAGCATTCATTCACACGCGAATATGCGGCGGTAGTTTACGGGCATTTAAAAACCGAGAACGGCACGGTAAACGCGCCTATTGACCGTCATCCTACAAAGCGCAAGCAAATGGCGGTGGTAGACGGTGGCAGAGAGGCGGTTACGCACTACGAGGTGCTTGAGGAACTTATCGGTTTTTCATATCTTAAATTAAGACTTGAGACGGGACGCACTCACCAAATAAGAGTGCATATGTCATATATCGGTCATGCTGTGGCGGGGGACGATGTTTACGGACCTAAAAAGGTGATTACCGAATTAAACGGGCAGTGTCTTCATGCTAAAAAGGTTGGATTTATCCATCCTAGAACAAATGAGTATATGGAATTTGATTCTTTACTGCCGAATTATTTTGAGAAGTTTTTAAGGAGTAAGAGAAATGGGGATATTTGATGGCTGTCTTTTAGCCTGCGATATTGACGGAACGCTTATGATTAACGGATATATAAATCCCAAAAGCGTTGAAAAAATAGAATATTTTATGAGCGAGGGCGGTAAGTTTTCGCTTTCAACAGGTAGGTCTGTATGCGCTATAAGTGATGTGTTGAGTCAGGTCAAACGTGTTTCTCCCTCGGTTGTAGCGAACGGCTGTATGATTTATGACTATAATGAAGAAAAAATTCTTTATGAAATGGTTTTACCGGAATCCGACCATCATTTAGCTGAAAAGATTATAAAATCAGATGTTAAAGTCGGTGCTGAAATACATTGCGGTCCAAACGCTTATACAATCAGGCGTACTGAGGATACAACACTTCACCAGACCTATGAAAAGTTTGAAGCACCCGATATTTCCTTTGACGAGATAACTAAATACAAATGGCATAAGGCAATTTTCGTTTTTGATAACGCTGAGGATAGGGAAAAAATCAAGGAGCTTATAAAGAACGAAAAAAGCGATTGTGATTTTATTGAAACCTGTGCCGTGATTGACGGTGTGTTCCGTAATTATTACGAGCAGGTGCCGCGTGGCGTTTCTAAGGCTTCGGCACTCGAAAAACTCTGTGAGCTTATGAACATTAAAGAGGGCGGATTATTTGCCATTGGTGACTATTATAATGATGTGCAAATGTTAAGTAAGGCTGATATCAGCGCCGTGCCTTGTGACTCACCGGAAGAGGTTAAGAAATTAGCACAGTACATAACAGTCACTTGTGATGACGGTGCAGTTGCCGACTTTATAGATTATTTAACAAGTAAATTCAATGCGTAAAACGCATTTTATATGAAAGGATGAATTTAATGGACGTTGCAGTTAAAAAAGAATTGCAAAAAACCGCACTGAAGGTTAGAATGGGCATTGTTGAGGGGGTACACGCCGCAAAATCGGGACATCCGGGCGGTTCGCTTTCCTGCACAGAGATTTTAACATATCTCTATTTTAAGCAGATGAATATCGACCCCAAAAATCCTAAGATGGAGAACAGAGACCGTTTTGTGCTTTCTAAGGGTCACGCCGCTCCGGCACTTTATGCAGTTTTAGCACAGCGTGGATTTTTTGATGAAGCATTGCTTAAAAATCTTCGTCAGATTGGTTGCATTTTGCAGGGTCACCCCGATATGAAGCATATCCCCGGTGTAGATATGTCTGCAG
>CAZNTP010000104.1:0-5193 GCA_964575985.1 uncultured Ruminococcus sp.
AATTAAACTTAAATGAATTAACGCCTGACAGAATTTTCTGTCAGGCGTTTTCTTGTTACACATTAGATTTTATTCAGTTCTAAGCGCTGTAACGGGGTCTTTTTTCGCCGCAACTTTTGAGGGGAACAGACCTGCAATAAATGTCAGCAGCATACTGATTCCTATAAGAATAATTGCCGCAAGGCTTGGAAGCTGAGCTAAACCGCTTATATCGGTAAGCGCCGCTATTACAGCATTTATGGGTATAAGCAGCAGTATTGTAACCAATATACCCAGTGCGCCCGCCACAAAGCCGACAATCAGAGTTTCGGCATTGAAAACTCGTGAAATATCACGTTTTGAAGCACCCATAGCGCGTAAAATACCGATTTCCTTTGTTCTTTCAAGAACGGAAATGTAGGTTATAATTCCAATCATAATTGAAGAAACAATAAGCGAAATGCTTACAAATGCGATAAGAATATAGCTGATAGCATTTATAATTGTTGTAACCGAGGACATCATAAGCCCTACATAGTCGGTATAGGTTATTTCTTCGCCGTCGTCGGCATTATCATTATAGTCACTGATAAGGTCTGAAATTGTGTCTTTAGCCTCGAAATCCTTAGGATAAATATTTATAACCGACGGATTATCAAGGTCGGCAACACCCATAAGTGCCAAGTTACTGTCATAGGTAGCTTCTGTGCTTTGAGAGGAAAGCGCTTTCTTGAAGAATTCGGTAATTTCCTCTTCGGTTTTGCCTTGTGACTGCATTTGAGCAATATATGCACCGTATTCCGCCTGCTCATTCTGGGGGAGAGTGAGTATATACTGTTGTAGTTGCTCGAATGTTAAAGCTTCAAAATTATTTTCAAAAGGTCTACCTGTGAAAACATTTATATTCTCGTTTTCTTTTTGTGCTTTTACAATTTCACTTTCATTAACCGAGCTTATAAGCTTTTCCATCAGTTCTTTTTTGTAGCCGATATAACCACTCGTTTGGGTGCTTACATTATTATCGGCAGGCATTACAATACCTACAACCTTGATTTCCTCGGCACTCTCGAGCACCTTTTGAACATATATCGGGTCGTCGGTTTTATCGGTCCAAATATTGTTTTCACCCTTTTCGAAATAATCGGTGTTAATAAGCAATTTGAACTTAAGGTCTAATATTTCGTCAAAGGTGTAGGAGGTCTCTTTAGTGGCTTCTATTTTTTCGCCTTTCTTTGCTTTTTCAATCATTTCGTCAAGCTCGGCTTGGTCTTTAAGACCCAAAGAGTAAAGGGTATAGTCACTGATTTGATAATTGCGGTTTACAATTAAAACTACCTCATTATATTTTTTTGGTAACCTACCGTCAATAATTTCATACTGCGAGTTAAGGTATTCATCGTTATCAAAAAGCTCGGTCCAGACCTCTGTATTCATAAACGGGCTTGAAGTAGTGGATGCCATACCTGAGGTTTCAACCGTTGTTCCCATTTGCGCCATCATATTGGTAAAAATCTGATTAGGGTTAATGTGCACGCCGTCCTCAGTGTAGATATTCATAGGTGTAGAATATCCGTATTGTATATCGCTGGTGTATTCGTCAAAGGCGTCGGTTTTTTCGATGTGCGCTTTAAAGGCTTTAAGGTTGTTTGCCGAAATTCCGTTTATCATGGTGGACATCATTTCGGTCATAATGTTTTGGGAATATATCTTATTACTTTCTTTTTCAGTGTTCTCGATTTCTTCACCCATAAGTTCATTAGCAAGACCCGACATATCCATTCCTGCCTGCTCAATAGTTATAGGGTAGCTCGAGAGGGTTTGCTCTTCTACTTGATTGATGTAGGCATTAACACCGCTTGAAAGAGAAAGTATAAGCGCTATGCCGATAATACCTATAGAGCCCGCAAATGAGGTTAAAAATGTGCGCGCCTTTTTGGTCATAAGGTTGTTAAGCGAGAGGGAAAGGGCGGTAAAAAATGACATGGAGGGCTTTTTACCTGCTATTTTCCTGTCGGTTTGCTCTTCCTCTGTAGTAAAGGGAGAACTGTCATCGGTTATATTACCGTCTAAAAGGCGGATGATTCGGGTAGAATATTCCTCGGCAAGCTCGGGGTTGTGGGTTACCATTATAACAAGTCTGTCCTTGGCAATTTCCTTTAAAAGCTCCATTATTTGAAGTGAGGTTTCACTGTCAAGAGCACCTGTAGGCTCGTCTGCTAAAAGAATATCGGGATTATTAACAAGGGCGCGGGCAATTGCTACACGTTGCATCTGTCCACCCGACATCTGATTAGGCTTTTTATTTAATTGGTCTGCAAGACCAACCTTTTCGAGCGCCTCGGTGGCTCTTTTGCGGCGTTCTTCAGGTTTTATACCCGAAAGGGTAAGCGCCAACTCAACATTTGAAAGCACAGTCTGGTGGGGGATAAGGTTGTAGCTCTGGAAAATAAAACCGATAGTGTGGTTGCGGTAATTATCCCAATCGCTATCTTTATAGAACTTGGTGGATTTGCCGTTGATAAAAAGGTCACCGTCGGTATAGCGGTCAAGACCGCCTATAATATTAAGCAGTGTGGTTTTACCGCAACCCGAAGGACCCAATATAGAAACAAATTCGTTTTCTCTGAATTCAAGGCTCACACCCTTGAGGGCTTCAACCTTTGTATCACCTATAGAATATTCTTTAGTGATGTTTTTTAATTTTAGCATTAAAAGCCATATCCTCTCATAATTTGTATTTCTATTAGTATATCAATTAAATGGTAACAAATTGTTAATATAAGGAAAATATTTTATTTTTTATAAATTTAAAAGCCGCACTGTGAGTACGGCTCTTGAAATATTAAATTAATTGATTTTATATTTGCTATCAAACATATTGTAGTCATCCACAAAGCTACCTGCTGTAGAATGCTTAATGTTGTTAAGATATTTATGCGCATCAAGCATATCGGTAGGTAACTGCATTGTATAAACCGCAATGTTTGAGCAATGGTCGGATACACGCTCATAGTTGGTTAACAGGTCGGTGAAAATAAAGCCCAACTCAATAGTACATTCATTGTTTTGAAGTCGTGTAATGTGCATAGCCTTGAGTTGCTTTTTAAGCTTATCAATAACCTGTTCGAGCGGCTCTACGTGGGAAGAAAGCTCAACGTCATCCTTAATAAATGAGTCAACCGTCATATTGATAATCTCTGTAATAGCGTCAGCTATAACCGAAAGCTCTTTTAAAGCATCGTTAGAGAAGGTAATGCTCTTCTCGTGCATTTCTTCAGCGAGCTTTGCAATATTAAGTGCGTGGTCGGCAATACGCTCAAAGTCACCTATACTGTGAAGCATACGTGCAACCGAGTGGGAATTGCTTTCGCTTAATTCACCGTTACTTAGCCTTACAAGATAGGTGCCGAGCTTGTCCTCGTATTTATCTGTAAGGGTTTCTGTTTCGCGTATATACTGTACAGTTTCAGCGTTATAGTTAGTAATAAGGTCGATCGATTTAATAAGCGATGTTCTTGAATGCTCAGCCATTTCGCCAGCTAGTCTGTGACATTCCGAAATAGCAAAGGGGGCATTGTGGAAAATACGCTCGTCCAAAAATACGGTGTGAGTTTGTTCCTCTTTTGAGGGAACAACAAGCTCACAAAATTTAATTAAAAGTTTTTTGATGGGTAGTAATACTATAGTAGTTACTACATTAAACATTGTATGAACTATTGCTACACCAACCATTGTGATTTCGACGGTAAGTATACTAATGCCAAAAGCTCGCATAGCGTACATAATTATCATACAAATGATTGAGCCGAAAACATTAACCGAAAAGTGCATAACAACAACACGTTTGGCATTTTTATTTGTGCCAACAGAAGAAATAAGCGCTGTAACACAGGTACCAATATTAGCACCGAGCACAAGCGGAATTGCCATTTCCCAAGTAATTCCGCCCGAAAGAGCTAATGCCTGAACAATACCAATTGTAGCGGCAGAGGACTGTATAATACCTGTGAATACGGTAGAAATAAGCAATGCTACGATAGGGCTTTTAAGGGTTGCAAGGAAGGTGTCAAAGCCGTCAAGAGTACGAACGGATTTCATAGAATCACTCATAAGCTCCATACCGTACATAAGGATGGCAAAGCCTATGAATATGATACCTAAATTCTGCTTTTTGCTCGATTTACTTACCATTCTCAGTATAATACCAATAAAAGCAAGTATGGGGGCAAAGGTCATGGGCTGCAAAAGGGTTATAAAGAAATTGCCCTCGCCTATACCTGCAAGGCTTAAAAGCCACGCGGTAAGGGTAGTACCTACATTGGAGCCCATTATCATACCAAAGGTATTACCGAATTCCAATATACCCGAGTTTACAAGACCTACAAGCATTACGGTAAAGGCAGAGGATGACTGAATGGCAACGGTAATTCCTGTTCCTAAGAAGAAGCCCGAAAAATCGTTTGAGGTGACCTTGTTCATAACCTTTTCAAGTCCGCCGCCTGCCATCTGCTCAAGACCGCCCGACATTGCGTTCATTCCGTAAAGGAAGAATGCAAGACCGCCAAGCAACATTGCTGTCATAGTTAATATTTGTGTCATACTGTTATCTCCTTATCTCTCAAGTGTGACATAAACTTACTTTATTTTAAAATTCTATTGCTTTTTCAATGTATTCTTTAAGCTCTGCTATAGGAATACGCTTTTGCTCCATAGTATCACGGTCACGAACTGTAACACAGTTATCCTCTAATGAATCAAAGTCATAAGTAATACAGATAGGTGTACCGATTTCATCTTCTCTGCGGTAACGCTTGCCTATAGAGCCGGCATCATCGAAGTCTATCGCAAAGTATTTTGAAAGCTCGGTATAAACCTCTGTGGCTTTATCTGAAAGCTTTTTAGAAAGGGGAAGAACTGCCGCTTTAAAGGGAGCGAGAGCGGGGTGGAAGTGCATTACAACACGGGTGTCACCCTTTTCGTCAGTTTCCTCGTCATAAGCGTTGCAGAGGAATGCCAAAAGCACGCGGTCTGCACCCAAAGAGGGCTCGATAACATAAGGTGTGTATTTTTCATTGGTTTCGGGGTCGAAATATTCCATAGCCTCGCCTGAGTGATTGCTGTGCTGAGTAAGGTCATAGTCTGTTCTGTCCGCAACGCCCCAAAGCTCACCCCAACCGAACGGGAACATAAATTCAAAGTCGGTTGTAGCCTTCG
>CAZNTP010000105.1:0-5180 GCA_964575985.1 uncultured Ruminococcus sp.
GGGGTTGTGCAATTCGGGAAGAAAATCGGTCTCCGTTCGGTATGGTATCCCGAACGCAGCGCTCTACCAAACTGAGCCACGCCTCGATATTTTAGTGTTTATATATCTACACAGCTATATAATTATATAATTTTAAGACGCAATTGTCAATGTTTTTTTAATTGATATACTTTTAAAATTAAAGTTCAGCAGGTTGGCGCTGAACTTTAATTTATTTCTGCAATAAGACAGTCGGCTGTCGCAGAGATTATGTTAACCTCTTTGATTTCACCGTTAAGATTTTGGGCAGTTTCCACCGCAACACGCGAATAATTTTCTGTATAGCCAAAGGCTTTACCGTTTTCGTTAGTTTCAAAGAGCACCTTTTGAATTGTGCCTATCTGGCTTTTATAAAATTTGGCTTCACACTCTGCCGCCGCCTCGC
This sequence comes from uncultured Ruminococcus sp., assembly GCA_964575985.1. Classification (GTDB taxonomy): domain Bacteria; phylum Bacillota; class Clostridia; order Oscillospirales; family Acutalibacteraceae; genus UBA737. The sequence continues at coordinate 425 of CAZNTP010000105.1, forward strand.
ACATAATGCGGCTTCGCGCCGCCTTTTCTGCGCGGGAAATCTGGTTTGGAAGACCGTATGCCACGGTACCGCTTCGTCTCGAATAAGCAAAAACATGCGCCTTGGCAAAGCCTATAAATTTAAGGTATTCCACGCTTTCGCGGAATTCTTCCTCTGTCTCTCCCGCAAAGCCTACCATTATATCGGTAGTAATTGCGGCGGTGGGGAACATTTTGCGTATTCGCTCAACCAAATCGGTATAAAAAGCGGTATCATAATGGCGGTTCATTCTTTTAAGGGTTCTGTCACAGCCCGACTGAAGCGATAAATGAAACTGCGGACAAAACTTTGGCTGAGCCTTAAAGCGTTCGAGCATACTGTCACTGATATGGTCGGGCTCTAAAGAACCGAGCCTTACCCTTTTAATGCCCTCTACCTCACAAACGGCATCAACCGCATCACAAAGGTCGGTTTTCTCGCCCTTTCCGTAGGAAGAAAGGTTAATTCCCACGAGCACAACCTCACTATAGCCCTTTTTTGAAAGAGCCTCGGCCTCGCTACGTATATCCTCTATCGGCTTTGAGCGAACAAACCCACGAGCAGTTGGAATAATACAATAACTGCAAAAGCGGTCGCAACCGTCCTCAATCTTCATATAAGCGCGGGTACGCTCGGCAAAATCGGTAATATCGGGGGTATTGAAATTCTCTTTTCTTTGGTGGGGCGAGTAGTGGAAAATTCTCTCGCCCGTTTTTAAAAACTGCTCTGCCAGCTCTACAGTTTTTAAAACATCGGTATTACCTACAACCACATCGGCTGAGGTTAAATTCTTAGCTTCCTCAGAAAAAGCCTGCACCATACAACCCGTAAGCACAATTGCGGCATTAGGGTTTTCACGTCTTAACCTATTAAGCAGCTGGCGGGTTTTGCGGTCACTTTCTGCAGTTACGGTACATGAATTTATAATTGCTACATCAAAAGGCGCATCCTCACCGACAGGGGTATGGCCCCGTTTTAAAAAAGCCTCTCTAAGACTTTGAGTTTCGTATTGATTAACCTTACAGCCAAGTGTAAAAAACGCTATATTCAAAATGGAGCCACCATCCTTTTAAATTAAAAATTATTCCGTTTCAATAACATAACAGGTTTTAATATCGTAGTATTTAAAGCATTCTATTGCTTTTGGGGTTATTTTTTCGCCGCTTACAGCTATTGGAATGGCAGGCGGACAGGAAACACTCGCAGTAGCCAAAGCCTTGCCAAGACCTTCTTCAACAGCTATTTCCTTTGAGGGCAGGAAAATTGCCTCTTTTAAGGAAAACAGTCTTTCACTAATCTCGGGTACGGGCGCCTCTTTTAGTATCGGCGCCTTTTTTTCTATACTTAACAATGCCTCTTTAATGCGCAAAAGTTCGCCTTCGCCTAAATTTTCATTAAGCATAAGCACTACAAAATCGGGGTCGGCAAACTCACATTCCATATTCTTTTTGGATAACCGCTCGGCTAACTCATAACCGTAATAACCGTAAGGCTTTGGGGCTATTGTAAGCTTTAACGGCTCGTTTCCGCAAAGGGTATAACCAAAGGCTTGAAGCTCTCTCTTTAAAGCCTCTGTCTGCTTTATAAATTCAGCCAGCTTTTCGCGGTAGCCCTCGCTGATATACCTATTCGCCAAATCAAGTGACTGTAAAATTAAATAAGAGGGGCTTGTAGTTGCAAAAACCGACATTGCGTTTTCTGCCATTTGGGAAAAAATTTTTGGCGCGGTTTTAGCAATATGAAGATATGCGCCACCCGTTAAAACAGGCAGGGTTTTATGCGCCGAATCACAGCAAATATCCGCACCCAATTCTATTGGGTGGCAGTTTTGCGGTAAAAAGCTTAAATAAGCACCGTGCGCATTATCTACAAGAAGAAGCGTGCCGTATTTTTTACAAACCTCAGCAAGCCCCTTTATATCGGACATATTGCCAAGATAATCAGGACTTGTAACATACACCGCTAAAGGCTTTTCGGTGCTACTTTTGAGATAATTTTCTAAAAGACAGGGAGTTATATTTAATGAAATCAGATTCTGGGGCTTTTGCGGCATTAACCAATCAACCTCAAACTCCAATAAAGCCGCCGCAGTTACAAAGGCTTTATGGGCATTTCTGCCTGCGGCAATAAATGCCCTTTTGCCGCTCGAATTGCCGTAAATTTTAACCAGATAAAGCATAGCCCTTATTGCGAGCGACGAGCCCTCGGTAGAATAAAGAGTTTTATCTGTCCCAAAAAGACGGGCGGCATTATCCTCGCTTTTCTTTATAATACCCTTGGCATTATATAAAACATCAGCGCCCTCTATTTCGGTAATATCCCACGGCTCGCACCCTAAAAAGCACTTTCCCTTGTGCCCCGGCATATGAAGTCTCAAGGTTTTTTTACTGTTATAATTCTTTACAAAATCAATTATAGGTGTATTCATTATGCACTCTATCCTATTGTTTTAGCGGCTTCAAGCATAATTGCACATTCCATTCTTTTGCGGAAAAGCTCACAGCCGTAGCTGTAAATTCCGTTCACCGAGCCTGTTGCGTGGTAAGCATTTGCGGCGCAACCGCCCGAACAATAAAGCTTAGCCCAACATTCTCTGCATTCGGGTCTTGTATAAACATTACAAGCGGCGAATTCATCCTGAATTTCGTGATTGTCTACTCCTGTCCACACATTACCCAATCGAAATTTTTCCTCGCCTACAAATTGATGGCAGGGGTAAAGGTCACCCCAAGGAGTAACCGCCATATATTCCGTGCCGCTTCCGCAACCCGAAATACGCTTATATATGCATGGACCGCTTTTAAGGTCAAGCATATAGTGATAAAAGGTAAACGGTTTACCCTCGCGGTGTTTTTTAAGCATTAATTCTGCTAGCTTTTCATACTGCTCCATAACAATGGGTAAATCCTCATTTGTAAGGGCGGCAGGCTCATCGAGCGAGCTTACAACCGGCTCCATACTAAGCTCTGTAAAGCCTAAGGACAGCATTTCCTCAATATCCTTTAAAAAATCGGGGTTAGCATGGGTAAATGTACCACGCATATAATAATTCTTATTTCCCCTTTTTTCTACAAAGCGTTGGAATTTGGGAACTATTTTTTCCCAGCTTCCGTTACCGTTATAATCTACTCTGTATCGGTCATGAATTTCCCTTCTGCCGTCAAGGCTAAGCACCACATTGCTCATTTCCTTATTAGCAAAATCAATTACATCATCGTCCACCAAAACACCGTTTGTCGTAAGGGTGAAACGAAAATTTTTATTAGCCTCTTTTTCTCTTACTCGGGCATAAGCCACAAGATCTTTTATCATCTCGAAATTCATAAGCGGCTCTCCGCCAAAGAAATCGACCTCAAGATTTCGGCGTGTTCCCGAATTTTCAATAAGAAAATCAAGCGCTCTTTTGCCTACGTCCAGACTCATTATCGCCCTGTCACCGTGATATTTGCCCTGACTTGCAAAGCAATATGAGCAGTTAAGATTACAGGTATGCGCTACGTGCAAGCACAATGCCTTTACAATACCTGCGCTTTTTTGCTTCAGGTCACCTGCCATATGCTCAAAGGTATCCTTTGAAAAGAGCTTACCCATACCTTTAAGCTCTTCTATATCGTCACAGCAATCGGATATATCCCCCACTGTTACATCCTCACGGTTTTTGTATTTTTTTAAAATTTCAGCGGTAATTTCTTCGCGACTTTTTGTTTCATACATACCGATAATATCGAAGGCTACCTCATCAACAAGATGTACCGAGCCTGAGTACACATCCAAAACAATATTAAAACCGCCGAGCTTGTAGCAATGAATCATAATTTTTCCTTTCTGTCATAAAAAATGCCGCCAATAAAGGCGGCATTTGCGTTTGAACAATCAAATAATATTACTTATTTGCGTTTTCGCACTCCTGATTTGCAATACCGCAACTGGTCTTGCAAGCAGATTGACAAGAGGTCTGGCATTCGCCGCAACCGCCGTTTTTAGCGCTTTCGCAAAGATTCTTAGTATCTAATGTCTGAATACGCTTCATATCATCATCCTCCAAAGGTTCATATTTTTTAATTATTATATCACATCAAAAAAGATAAGTCAATCCCAAATAGGTGAAATAATCACCTACACACATCCCAGATATTATGTAAACCGAATTCTATTCGCCCGCTAATTTCTTGGCAAATTCAGTAAGCTCTTTATCGCTATAGAACTCAATAGTGAGTGTTCCTCTGCCTTTAGAGGTCGGTTTTATGTAAACCTTTCTGCCGATTTCATTTTTAAGTGACAGCTCGACCTCGCTGTAGAAATTAGGCTTGACCCTTTGCTCCTTTTTGGCGTTGCCGCCTTTTTTTGCAAAGCTTGCCATTCTTTCAAGGTCTCGCACAGATGCACCCTCTGCCGCTAATATAAGTAGCTTTTGGCGAGTTTCCTCATTTTCGCAGGCAAGCAGAGCTCTTGCATGGCCTGCAGTAATCATACCTTTGCGGAGTGCCTCTAATTCTGCCTCATTAAGCGCTAAAAGTCTGAGGGCATTTGTAACAGCGCTTCTTGATTTGCCCATTCTTTTGGCAACCTCTTCTTGAGTCAGTGAAAAATCCTCTATCAAAGCCTTGTAACCTAATGCCTCTTCAACGGGGTTTAAATCCTCTCGCTGTAAATTTTCAATAAGAGCCAACTCCATAAGGGTTCTGTCATCAGTATCCTTAATCATTACGGGCACCTCTGTAAGCCCTGCAATTCGACA
>CAZNTP010000106.1:0-5140 GCA_964575985.1 uncultured Ruminococcus sp.
CTTGCAACCTCTTCGTTGCAGGCTTTATCGGTTCTCCTCAGATGAACTTCATCGAATCTAAGCTTCTCAAAGAGGGTAGCGACTTCTTCGTAGAGTTCGGTTCTGAAGATACCAAGACTCGCGCAGGTGTTAAGTTTAAGATTAAGCTTCCCGCTGAAAAGAATAAGGACAACTGCCTTGAAGAATATGTTGGCAAGGAAGTTATTATGGGTATTCGTCCTGAGGATGTACACAATGAGGAAGACCTTATTGCTGCTTACTCTGACGGTATCGTAGAGGCTGACGTTGAAGTTACCGAGCTTATGGGTGCTGAAACCTACCTCTATATGAACTGCGAAGGTCAGGCTATCAACGCACGTGTTGCTCCTACTAACACTGCTAAGCCCGGCGACAAAATTAAGATTGCTCTCGAGCCCAAGAAGATTCACCTCTTCGATAAGGATACCGAGCTTACAATCACAAACTAATCTAAAAGCTTTAAGAGCACCCTTTTCGGGTGCTCTTTTTTGTTTGCCTATTATTAAGTTTAAATAAAATTAATCTAATCCTAAAAAGAAATCATCATATGTGCAATTATATATCCTTTTAAGTGCTACTATTACACTTACCCTAATATTAAGTTCCCCTGCCTCGTATTTTGCATAGGTTGTTCTTCCTATATCACAGCCGTTTCGTTGCAATTCAGCGCACAATTTTTCTTGCGACAATCCCGAAATATCGCGAAGTCTTCTAAGATTATCACCCATATTTAAATCTCTTCTAATTTTCTGTTCCATAAATTCACCTCAAAATTGACCAATATTGGTTGCAACTATGAGTATTTTATGCTATAGTAAAGAAAAATATTGTCCGCTATATTGGTCAATTTGGAGGAATATATATGGCAACCTGCAGTTTTATTGGAAACAGAGATACACCGTCTACCATAGCCCCCATTTTAGAAAGCGTTTTGGTAGATTTAATAGAAAAGAAAAATGTATCAACATTTTATGTTGGAAATAATGGAAATTTCGATTTTTTAGTTTCTAAAAAATTAGAGTATTTAAAAAATAAATATCCAAATATTAAGTATAGTATTGTATTCGCATATATACCCGTCAAAAAGACGGATTATAATTTTGAAGACTTTTCTGACACAATCTACCCCGATATTCTTGAAAACACACCGCGCAAGTATGCAATCATCAAAAGAAATGAATGGATGATAAATAAATCGGATTATGTCATAGTATATGCAAAGAACAAATTTGGAAATGCAATGAAATTTAAAGAATATGCCGAAAATAAAAATAAGCAAATAATCGAATTATAAAATAACACTTTTAATTTATCAATTTTATTTTTAATACATCAATTCCCTTTTGCTACATATAATAAATAAAAAAACAAAAGGTGAATGATATATGTGCGGAATAGTAGGTTTTACAGGCGAACAAAATGCGGCAGAGTTTTTACTTGAAGGCCTTAGCAAATTAGAATACCGCGGCTATGATTCAGCAGGCATAGCAGTGCTTAATAAAAAGCAGTTTGAAATCTGCAAAACCACAAAACGAATTGAACAACTTATAAACGAAACTAACGGCGGCGGCAGTATTAACGGAAATTTAGGTTTAGGGCACACCCGTTGGGCAACCCACGGCGCGCCCTCGTTAGAAAATTCACATCCGCATTTAAGTAATGACGGTAAATTTGCGGTTGTTCATAACGGAATTATTGAAAATTACGTTTCTTTAAAAGAGGAGCTTCAAAAGGACGGTTTTGTTTTCGAAAGTGAGACCGACACCGAGGTAGTGCCTCTGCTTTTACAAAAATACTATAAAGGCGATATCAAGTCGGCAGTTAATGCCACAGTAAAGCGGCTTGAGGGCTCTTATGCACTGGGAATTATTTGCACCGATTGCCCCAATACATTGATAGCGGCAAGAAATTTCAGCCCACTGATACTTGGTATCGGTGACGGCTATAATCTTATAGCATCGGATGTTACGGCGCTAGTAACCCACACTAAAAACGTTATATATATTGAGGACGGCGAAATTGCCTTTTTAACCCCAAGCCTAGTAGAAATTTTTGACAGTAACGGCGCTATGACAAATAAAAGAATATCAGTGATTGATTGGGATGTTTCATCCGCCAGGAAGAGCGGCTACGAGCATTTTATGATGAAAGAAATAATGGAACAGCCCGACTGTATTCAAAAAACGCTCGAAAGCTATACCAAAAACGGTGAAATTACCTTTGGGAATATTAAAATACGTGACCAAAAGCTTAAAGAAATCAAAAAAATCGAAATTATAGCCTGCGGCTCTGCCTACCACGCAGGAATTGTCGGAAAATATGTTTTTGAGGAGCTTTTGCGAATACCTGTAAATGTAGATTTGTCAAGCGAATTCCGTTACCAAAATCCTGTTATAGACGAAAATACCCTGACAATTGCTATCAGCCAATCGGGAGAAACTGCCGACACCTTGGCGGCGCTAAAGGAAGCCAAAGCACGCGGCTCGCATACACTTGCAATTGTAAATGTGGTGGGTAGTTCAATTGCCAAATTGGCAGACGATGTGCTATACACAAGAGCCGGCCCCGAAATAGCGGTTGCCACTACAAAAGGCTATTCGACACAGCTCATTGTGCTCTATCTGTTCGCAATCTGGGCGGGTAAAAAGCTCGGCACGACCAAAGATGAATATTTAGAAGAAATACTGAACGAACTCAAGGTTATTCCCCAAAAAATTATAGAAATCCTAAACCAAAAGGATGCTTTTATAGAGCTTGCAAAGGAATTAAAAACACCAAAATCAGTATTTTTTATTGGCAGAAATATTGATTACGCCGTGGCGCTTGAGGCTTCCCTAAAGCTTAAGGAAATTTCCTATATTCATTCCGAAAGCTATGCAGCAGGGGAATTAAAGCACGGTACAATTTCCCTTATTGAAGAGGATGTGCCTGTTATTGCCCTTTGCGGCGGTGCAAGGCTTTTTGAAAAAACACTCAGCAATATTAAGGAGGTTATTTCCAGAGGCGCCCGTGTTTTAGCCTGCATGCCTGAAAATACAAGGGCCCCTAAAGACCGAAAAATCCGTCGGTTTACAATACCCGAAACCCATCCCTTATTGCTTGCATCCTTAGAGGTTATACCCTTTCAGCTTTTGGCATATTTCACCGCCCATTTAAACGGCTGTGATATAGATAAGCCGCGCAATCTTGCAAAGTCGGTAACGGTTGAATAGCATAAAAGATAACCTTAATTATTTTTACTATATTATTTTATTGAAAAATATATATTTTTGAATAATCTGAAAAAATTTGTTTTGTAAGAAAAAATTTTTTCTATACTATTGCAAGTGAAAAAGAAATCGTATATAATATTCTAGTATTAATGTTTATTTTACTCTTAAAGAGGAGACGATTATTATGTCAGACAACAACCGCCGTGTAGGTACAGTATCACGGGGTATCCGTTGCCCCATTATCCGCGAGGGCGATAATCTTGCAGAGATAGTTGCTAACAGCGTGCTTGAAGCTGCCCAGATTGAGGGCTTTAGCCTTCGTGACCGCGATGTTATTTCTCTTACAGAATCTATCGTTGCGCGTGCACAGGGTAACTACGCTCATATTGACGATATTGCCGCCGATGTTAAGGCAAAATTAGGTGGCGGTACCATTGGTGTTATTTTCCCGATTTTATCGCGTAACCGCTTTGCAATCTGCCTTAAGGGTATTGCAAAGGGCGCTAAAAAGATAGTTCTTATGCTTAGCTACCCCTCTGACGAGGTTGGTAACGAGCTTGCCGATTGGGACAAGCTGGATGCCGCAGGCATAAACCCTTATTTAGATGTTTTAACCCTTGAACGCTACCGCGAGGTTTTCGGCGTGCATCCGCTAGAGTTCACAGGTGTTGACTATGTTGAATATTATCAGAATTTAATTAAGGACTGCGGTGCTGAGGTTGAAATTATATTCGCAAATCAGCCCAAAGCTATTCTTGAATATACCGACTGTATACTCAACTGCGATATCCACACCAGAGTTCGCACAAAGCGTCTTTTAAAGGCAGCAGGCGCTAAGATTGTTTGCGGTCTTGATGAAATTCTCAATTCCTCTGTAAACGGCAGTGGCTGTAACGAGCTTTACGGTCTTTTGGGCTCTAATAAGTCTACCGAGGACAAGATTAAGCTCTTCCCCCGCGAATGTAAGCCTTTGGTTCTTGATATCCAGAAGCGTATTCTTGATAAAACCGGTAAGCACGTTGAGGTTATGGTTTACGGTGACGGCGCGTTTAAAGACCCCAAGGGCAAAATCTGGGAGCTTGCAGACCCTGTTGTTTCCCCTGCATTTACTGACGGTCTTATCGGTACTCCTAACGAGCTCAAACTCAAATACTTGGCTGATAACGACTTTAAGGACCTTTCGGGTGACGAGCTTAAAAAGGCTATTTCAGAGAGCATCAAGGCAAAATCAGGTAACCTTGTAGGTAATATGGCGGCTCAGGGTACAACTCCGCGTCAGCTTACCGACCTTATCGGTTCACTTTGCGATTTAACCAGTGGCTCGGGTGACAAGGGTACCCCTGTAGTTCTTGTGCAAGGCTACTTCGATAACTACACTAACTAACGGGAGGTAACTAAAATGAGCAGTAATGTACGTCCCGATTCAATGGCACGCATCACCACAAAGGAATTAGCAGACGCATTTATCGCCGAACAGATTGCCGAGGTTCGCGCTCAGGTAGGCGACAAAAAGGTGCTTTTAGCACTCTCAGGCGGTGTTGACTCCTCGGTTGTAGCCGCGCTTCTTATAAAGGCTATCGGTAAACAGCTTGTTTGCGTTCACGTTAACCACGGACTAATGCGTAAGGATGAGTCCGAGAATGTTATAAAGCTTTTCGAGGGCGAGCTTGACGCTAACCTCGTTTATGTTGACGCTACCGACCGTTTCCTCGGTCTACTTGCAGGCGTTGCCGACCCCGAGAAAAAGAGAAAAATCATCGGTGCAGAGTTTATTAATGTTTTCGCTGATGAAGCCCGCAAGTTAGAGGGTGTTTCCTACTTAGCGCAGGGCACTATCTATCCCGATATCCTCGAAAGCATTAAGCAGGCAGAGGGCAAAAAGGCAGTTAAATCCCACCACAATGTAGGCG
>CAZNTP010000107.1:0-5125 GCA_964575985.1 uncultured Ruminococcus sp.
TAGCGGTTTCCACAATTTTCTCTGCGGACTGGTCTACAAGTGCGTGGTCGTAACCCTTAATTCTGATGCGGATTTTTTCTTTCACTGCCATGTGAATTTCGCCTCCTTAAATAGTTGGCGGGCAAAACTTACAACGTGCCGCGTTTTTCATTGCGGTACATTATAAAACCGGTACTGGCTGGGGTCGCAGTCAATTCCGGACGGCGAATCGCTTCGCCGTTGTACGCAAGGCTCGCAAGTTTCCTTACATACTCCTAATTCTTTCGCCCGGTTTAAAATCGGACATACTCCGTGGAAATTTCCCCGTTCGAGACGGGCCACCTCCCACATCAAAGCATGTTAGTGTGGCAGAACTCGAAACTGCCACGGTTTCGCACGCCGCCTTTTATATACGGCATTGCTCTTATTTTCGCAAGGATTATCCTTGCTTCAAATTTCCAGCTTCGCCGAATAAAAAACTCGGCGGCAGAAACTTTTTAATCTGCTAAAACGAAAAATTTTATATAAGGCGAAGCCGACTAAGCGTAGGAATACAACGTATTTCAAGCTTTGAGGCAAAGTATTATTAAAATTTTGTTTTGCAGACGTGGCAGTTTCGAGTTCTGCCACACGAAACGCATTTTCACAGCGTACTCACGTATAATAACACATTTATTCCTAAAAATCAAGTATTTTTTTAAATTTTTTCTAATATATTTTTTCTCTTGTATTTTGATATAAGTACACCGCTATATATTGGGTTTTTAGCCCTTATATAGCGGTGTAAAGCATTTAAAAATTAAAGCCCGTGCTTATCTACCAAGTGTCTAGCAACCTTTGCCATAAACTGAGCTGCATCAAATGCTAATTCTTCAGGGAACTTTTTGATAAAGTTATCAGCCTCTAAACTAAATGTGCCCTTGTAACCAACATCCTTAAGCGACTGCATAAACTTATCCCAATCAATTACGTTCTCATTATCAGGGAACATCATATTGATACCGTTTGCATTATACATTAAATCGTGTGTATCATCCTTGCCGTCGTTATCGTGAACATGCAAAGTTCCCAAACGGTCACCTAATATATATACCATACTTTCGGGTGTCCTTCCGGTTAACAACGCATGCCCTACATCAAGACAAGTATCAAATTCATCACCCAAGGTCTTTGCAAGCTCAAGCATTTCTTCGGCACTACTGCAAACAGAGGGGCAAATCGTATTTTTATCATCATCGAAATGCCACATATTTTCAATAGCAACCTTAACGCCGTACTTTTTAAGGCTATCCTTCATCTTTCCATAATATTCAAGATTAAGGTCAAAGTTTTCTTTGTATAGCTCATCGTATCTGCGGTCAGGCATAATTAACGGATGAACTACTACATAAGGACATTCTACAGCCGCAGCGGCAACAATAGAATTCTGTGCCAACCTATCCCAAAGCTCTGTTCTTGCCATATAATCAGGCACAGACGGATTAGGTATCTGAGCGTGAAATTGTCCAAAGGTGATTCCTGCCTCATCTGCAACCTTTTTTAAGTTCTTAGCATAATCCAGAAAGTCCTTAGTGTTGTAAACACCCTTTTCGGCATCGTGTACGAAAACCGAATAGTCCATACTGTCAAAGCCGGCTTTTGCTAATAATCTTATAGCCTGCTCATCCCCGTATAGTCTTGCAAGATTACTTGTTGTTGTGCTGATTTTCATAAACATCCCTCACAAATATAGTGTGACAGGGCTTTAACCTGTCGCACTAAATTATTTACAAGGTAATATTAGCACATTAAAATACCAAATTCAACAGTTAATTAAACTTTTTCTCAAGCTTTTTGAGTGGAATTCTCAAAAGCGACATAACCACAACCGCAATAACAGTATTAGGCAGCATATAAAATGTATTATATACTATGGAATAAAGCACGGGGTTCGTAAATGTAATACCTGCCACCTCTTCAGGCGCGGTTATCATATAAATCGTAACACCGCTTATAAAGTGTATTACAAATCTTGCAAGGCATCCAATAAAGCTCGAAAGCTCAACCGCCCAGTATTTACCCTTAAAAAATCCTGCAACACCAACAGCGGCATAGGCTAAGACATAATCGAGCAAAATCGAAGGCAGTCCCCAACCGATACCGCCACCAATGATACACTTTATCAAACCGAAAACTCCGCCGCTTAAAATACCGTAACCGACTCCGTGGCGGAAAGCTATTATAAATAGCGGTATCATAACCAAGTCTATATCTCCGCCAAAGGCAGGACCGGGAATTTCAATCGGCATAAGCGCTAACGACAAGGCTATAAAAATAGCACATTCAGTAATTTTGTAAACAGGTTTTTTAAAATTCTCTTTCATCTTTTTTGACTCCTCTAAAATCATTTGCAATTCCTGCAAACAAAGGGTTCCTGTTCTCCGGATAACAGAAAAGCCGCAGGCAATACACCTGCGGCAATACTTAAAACGTATTTCCCTACGGCGGCATTATCCGCATCAGGTACGGCGTGACAAAACCTAAACTTTTTACGTAAACTTCAAATTAATTTAAAGTTAAAACCTTATAAGTTGCTACTATCAAATTTTTCCGCTTGTTGAAGTATGAAATTTGCAGCAAGGCTTTTCGCCTTGCAAGAATAAATACAAAAACAACGGTAAAATTTGATTGTGCAACCGTGAAAAGTTTTGGATTTGTTGCGCCTTTGGTCGAAGTCATAGTCTCTTTTAAAAAGACGGACTTCCTCTCAGCCTGAGTTTCATCAAGCTCCCTATTGCAAAGTGATTATAACACTATGGAAAAATTTTGTCAAGTTTTAATTTTTAAGATATTTATTGTACATATCGCACTATAAACCACCATATATGGTATAAAAACAGTATATTTTGCGGTTTGTTAAAATATAAACACAATATATTGTTGACAAATGCTCGAATTTAGGGTAAAATAACCTTGCACCGATGGAATGCCGATGCATATAGCTTGCGTGACTGACGGATTATGGGGACAAACCCCGGTGGAGCGCAAGGTTTTTAAGCCGACCGGCTGGGCGATTCAGTTTTTAGTAAAAGACTGGATGGCTCTTTTTTTGACTAAAGGAGATTACTATGGAACACAATAATTGGAATGGATTTAAATCGGGAGTATGGCAGGATGAAATCAATGTGCGCGATTTCATTCAGTGCAACTATACTGAATATTTAGGTGATGACAGCTTCTTGGCAGGAGCTACACCCCGCACCGAAGCATTGATGAAAAAGGTAGACGAGCTCTTTTCACTTGAGCGCCGTTATGGCGGTGTGCTTGATATTGATACCGCTACCGTTTCTTCGCTCACAAGCTATTCCCCCGGTTATATTGATAAAGCAAATGAGCTTATTGTAGGTCTCCAGACAAACCGCCCCTTAAAACGCGGTGTCAACCCCTTTGGCGGTATAAGAATGGCTCGTCAGGCCTGCGAAGCCTACGGTTATAAGCTAAGCAACAAAATCGAGGAAGAATTTCGCTATAAAACCACCCATAACGATGGCGTTTTCAGAGCTTATACCGACGAAATGCGCCTCGCGCGTAAAAGCCACGTTATTACAGGTTTGCCCGATGCTTACGGCAGAGGCAGAATTATCGGCGACTACCGCCGTGTAGCGCTTTACGGAATAGACCGCCTTTTAGCTGAAAAGAAAATGGATAAGGCAAGACTTGAGGGGGGTGATTTTGCTACCGAACAGATAAGACTTATCGAAGAGCTCTCAAAACAGATACTTTTCTTAGGTCTTATGAAAGAAATGGCAGCTATGTACGGCTGCGATATTAGCGAGCCTGCAAAAAATGCGCATGAGGCTATTCAGTGGACCTACTTTGCATACCTTGCCGCAATCAAAGAGCAAAACGGCGCTGCAATGTCATTAGGCAGAGTTAGCACATTCTTTGATATTTATATTGAACGCGATATAAGAAACGGTGTTTTAACCGAGGAAACCGCCCAAGAGCTTATTGACGATTTTGTTATCAAGCTTCGTATGGCAAGGCATCTTCGTACCCCCGAATATAACGAGCTTTTTGGCGGAGACCCGATGTGGATAACCGAGGCTGTCGGCGGTATGGGCGAAAACGGAAAAACCTTAGTTACTAAAAGTAGCTTCCGTATTCTTAATACACTTTATACCTTGGGTTCTTCACCCGAGCCAAACCTCACTGTGCTTTGGTCAACCGCTTTGCCCGAGGGCTTTAAAAAGTTCTGTGCTAAGGTTTCCTGTGATACCGATTCTATTCAATACGAGAACGATGACCTTATGCGCCCAATTTACGGTGACGATTATGCTATCGCCTGCTGTGTATCGGCAATGAAGGTAGGCAAACAAATGCAGTTCTTCGGCGCACGTTGTAATTTGGCAAAGCTTTTGCTGATAGCTATCAACGGTGGCTATGATACCACAAGCGATATTCATATAGGCCCTCAAATGCCAGTTATGGATACCGAAAAGCTCGACTATGAAGAACTTACAAAAAGATTTGATATTTATATTGAATGGCTGTCCCGCCTCTATGTTAACACAATGAATATCATTCACTATATGCACGATAAATATGCCTATGAAAAATCGCAAATGGCTCTGCACGATACAGAGGTTGAGCGTTTTATGGCATTCGGCATTGCGGGACTTTCGGTTGTAGCAGACTCTTTAAGCGCTGTAAAGTATGCCAATGTGAAGCCCGTTAAGAATGAAAACGGCTATGTTATCGGTTTTGAAACTGTGGGTGATTTCCCCAAGTTTGGCAACGATGACGACCGTGTTGACCTTATAGCTAAAGAACTTACTCATAAGATGATAACCGAGCTCAGAAAAACCCGCACCTACCGCCACGCAATACACACCCTGTCGGTGCTTACTATCACATCTAATGTTATGTACGGTAAAAACACCGGCGCTACTCCCGACGGCAGAGGTGACGGCGAGGCATTCGCCCCCGGCGCTAACCCAATGCACAACCGCGAGGAAAACGGTGCTCTGGCTTCCCTTAATTCTGTTGCAAAGCTCAGTTACGACGACTGCCGTGACGGTATTTCAAATACCTTCTCTATCACGCCCGATGCCCTCGGCAGAAATGATGAGGACAAACACAGCAACTTAGTAGCTATTCTTGACGG
>CAZNTP010000108.1:0-5044 GCA_964575985.1 uncultured Ruminococcus sp.
GACAAATTTATAAAATTCGAAAAATAACAGCATTTTTAAGACCAACCTTCCAAAAAAACGTACTTAATAGGTGAAAGCGCTTTTAGGTCATACAGGTAGGTGAACAACATGGATGATTCGAGAATAATAGAACTCTATTTTGAAAGAGACGAACAGGCAATCACGGAAACTGACGCAAAGTACGGGAAGCTTTGCCACAATATTGCATATAATATTCTCAACAACCGCGAGGACAGCGAAGAGTGTGTTAACGATACATATATCGGGGTGTGGAATGCAATTCCGCCAACAAGACCGAACAACTTTATGGCATTTGTTTGCAAGATTGCAAGAAATCTGTCTTTAAAGCGGTTAGAGTTTTTGAGTCG
This sequence comes from uncultured Ruminococcus sp., assembly GCA_964575985.1. Classification (GTDB taxonomy): domain Bacteria; phylum Bacillota; class Clostridia; order Oscillospirales; family Acutalibacteraceae; genus UBA737. Next base: position 369 of record CAZNTP010000108.1, read on the forward strand.
GGAGAAGCGCTCAGCGGATATTACGGTATCCTTTGATGAGCTTGTGGCGGTATTGCCTGACGAACGCTATGCACCGAATGTGAGTGATGAGGCTGTAGCCACACTAATCAGCAAATTTCTCGGTAACCAAAAGGAAGAGGTAAGGAATGTTTTTATTCGCAGGTATTACTTCTTTGATTCTATAGGTGAGATTGCTAAGCGCTATTCTTTTACCGAAAGCAAAGTGAAAAATATGTTGTTCTATACCCGAAATAAGCTAAAAGATTACCTGATTAGAGAGGGCGCCGAAATATGAAAATACCTAGAATTGTAAATGCTGTAGGACATATTGATGACGAGCTTGTTATTGATGCGGTTAATAGCAAGAAAAAGAAGAACCGTTGGGTTAAGTGGGGGACCTTTGCCGCTTGCTTTGCTGTATTGGTTATTGCAGGGGTTGCTATTTTGCCGTCATTACTTGGCAGTGATATAATTAATCCCGAAGAAACGGACGGAAGATATAAAAACTTTACCATAAGCACTGAGGATGTTGCTATTGTATGGCCTTGGGAGTATCTGGCAGAATCTGAGAGACCTTACGAGACCGAGCTTAACGGTGTGAAATATGAGAAAACAAGTGGTCGTACAGTATCGGAAGAATTGATTGGCGATAAAATAGGAGATTATAATATTGTAGGATACGATGGGATTACCGATGAACAGCCTACTGTAGTGGGCGAAGTGTATCAGCTGAAAAATGTTAATCAAACTGAGTTCATAGCTGTTAAAATAACGGATAGCTACTATATTTTTAAAAACGCTGTGTATAACCCGCCTCAAACCTTGGGCGAGCTGTTCCAAAGGGTAGATTTATCACAGTTTTTGAAATTAGAACGCTTTTCTGAAAACGGTGACGGACCTGATGCAAAGCACTTTATTTTAAATGATGATAAGTATGTGTGGGAAGTTCTATCCACTTGCAAAAATGCCGCTTTTATAGACGAGAACGAAGTATACTGGCATCCTTATGATAGAGATTTTATATCCTTTACCATTTCTTCCGAAGTCTTGGGTATTTATAAGCACAGCCTTTTAATAACTGCCGACGGATATTTAAAGACAAATGCTTTTGATTGGGGATACCTTTACTATATCGGTGAAGAAGCTGCAGAAAAAATCATAAAATACACAAAGAAGAATTCTACTAAAGCTGAGTACGAGCCGTACAGTGACAGTAATTCTATTTATGGCAAAATCGTTGAGATTACCGATGATTATATATTGGTTGATGATTCTGCTTTGTGCAAGAATGAGTCAGACGGTATAACCTATAAGATTTTAGTTAATGATATTCGAATTTCTCGTTATGTAGATAGGGCTATCGTCGAGGTTGGTGATACCGTGGAGATATCATATAACGGTGAGATTGATGAGCAGAATTCGAATACTATCAGCAGTGCTTTCTCAATTTCTGATGTTAATATATTTTATGAAGATGAAATTGAAGAACAGAATTACGAAGAACAGAATTACAATGAGGGCAGTAGCAGTACCGCGAGCAAAGAAGTTGTTATGTCAGTAGCTGAATAGCGATAAAGCAGTATTATTATACTTTCCAATTCGCTGGTCTTTGGGTAAGTGGGAATAAAGGGAATTAGCGGTTAATATTGCGCCGTTTGGATATACTAAACTAAAACGGAGGCGCGATATGGAAATAGTAAAGGTTATTCTGACATCGGTTTTATCGGCTGTGGCATTGTTTGTGATTGCAAAAATTTTGGGGCACAAGCAAATGTCACAGCTCGATTTTTTCGATTATATTACGGGTATCACTATCGGCTCTATTGCGGCAGAGCTTGCTACCGAATTAGAAAAGCCGTGGAAGCCGCTTATAGCTATGATAATTTACGGCGGGATAACTGTGGGGCTTACCTTGCTTACAAGCAAGTTCTCGAGAATGCGAAAATTTATAAACGGTACACCCACCATAATTTTGAACGGCGGAAAGCTCTACCGAAAGAATATGAAAAAGGCGAAAATGGATTTAAGCGAGTTTATGGTTATGTGCCGACAGGAAGGTTATTTTAATCTTAACGATATTCAGACTGCAATTTTCGAATACAACGGCAGACTTACCGTTTTACCTAAAGCTACAAAGCGGCCCGTGAATCCTACCGATATGAATATAATTCCGCCGCCCGAAACAATAAATACCGAGGTTATAATGGACGGCAGAATTTTAGATGAAAATTTAAAACGCTTGGGGCTTGATGCAGTGTGGCTTAAAAAGGAATTGGAGTGCCAAGGGTATAAAAACGCAAAGGATATTTTTCTTGGTATTTGTGACGATAATCACCAGCTCACACTATTTGAAATGATATAACCGAATTATTTAATCCAAAATTTTTTAAAAAGGTATTGACTTTATCACTTTAGTGTGATAAAATTTAAAATAACAAATGCGTTTGAACAGGAAGAAGTAGGTTTAAAAAGAGCCTCAAGAGAGTTGTCGGTCGGTGCAAGACAATGGGAATTTTTAAACTGAATACATCCTGTGAGCAGTGCACCGAACGAAATAACGGTTTTTAGTAGGCTGCAACGGGTGTTCCCGTAACAGAACAGAAGTGTTGCTTGACACTTCCAAAGGCCGCAATCGTGAGAGAGCGGTAAACTGAGGTGGTACCACGGGAAGTTCTCGTCCTCTGTATTCGTAAAGGAATACGGAGGGCGTATTTTTTTAGTGCGAGTTCTCCGAGTTCCAAATTCAGGGAGGTAAAAAACTCATGACAAACGCACAACTTTACACAATCATTGCACTTTGCGTTTATGCAATTGCAATGGCACTCATCGGCTGTATCAGCTATGGCAAATCCAAAACCCTTGACGGCTTTCTTATTGGAGGCCGAAATATCGGCGCTTGGGTAACCGCATTTGCTTATGGTACTACATATTTTTCAGCCGTAGTTTTCGTTGGCTATGCAGGTCAACATGGTTGGAATATCGGTATCGGCGCTATTTGGATTGGTATCGGTAATGCGGTTTTAGGCTGTCTGCTTTCGTGGATTCTGTTCGCTAACCGTACAAGAAAGATGACCAAGAAGCTAGAAGCTAAAACAATGCCCGAATATTTCGAGAAAAGATATGCTTCTAAGGGTATGAAAATCTTGGCGGCAGTTATTATTTTCGTATTCCTCGTTCCTTATTCTGCGGCGGTTTATAAGGGTCTGGGCTCATTGTTCAGCGCTGTATTCCCGGGGGTTGAAACTTGGGTATGGATGCTTATTATTGCCTGCCTTACCGCAGTTTATCTCGTTGCAGGCGGATATGTAGCAACTGCCTACACCGACCTTGTTCAAGGTATTATTATGATTGTAGGCGTTGTATGTCTTATTGTGGCAGTGCTTAGTCACGACAGTGTGGGCGGACTTTCGGGTCTTATAAGCAATCTTGCTGAATATCAGGCTGCTAACAATGCCGAATTGGCAAAAAGCGGTATAGAGCTTACTGATATTTTCGGCGGCGCTTCCTTTAAATTCCTTTGCTTTAATATTATGCTTACAAGCTTCGGTACTTGGGGACTTCCTCAGATGATTGGTAAGTTCTATGCTATTAAGGATACGGCTGCTATTAAGCGCGGCACAGTAATTTCAACTGCTTTCTGTCTTATAATCGGTTGCGGTGCGTACCTTATCGGCAGTGCCTCAAGACTTATTCTCGGCGGTCAGCTTCCCGAGGGTGGAATTGACTCGATTATCCCCTCTGTTCTTATGGAGGTACTCAGCGGCGGCACACTTGGTATAATTCTTTTGGCTATTATTATGATTCTTCTGCTTTCGGCATCTATGTCTACCTTGGAGGCGGTTGTTCTGACCTCGGCTTCGGCGGTTGCGGTTGACCTTATTCCCTCTGTCAGAAAGAAAGAGACCAAGCCCGAAACACAGATGCTTCTGACCCGAATTCTTTGCCTTGTATTTGTTGGCTGCTCGTTTGTTTTTGCAACCCAGAATATCCCGATTATTGTAAGCCTTATGTCTTTCTCATGGGGTCTGGTTTCGGGTTGCTTTATAGGCCCATACATCTGGGGACTTTTCTCTAAGAAGATTACTAAAATAGGCGCATATTCAGGTATTATTGCAGGTCTTCTTACAGTTGGCGGCGCAACACTCGTAATAAGCCTTAATTCAAGCTTCTCGGCAGCGGCGGCAAAATCCCCCGAAATGGGCGTTGCGGCTATGGCGGTTTCTATGATTATAGTACCACTTGTAAGTGCAATTACCAAAAACAAGGATACAGAAAGAATAGACAAAATCTTCGAGTGCTATAACGAAGAATAAACATAAAAACAGAGCCTTTTCACTGCAGTCTACAGTGAAAAGGCTTTTTTCTTTTACTTATTTAAGCTGTGCATTTTGTCGCTCGGTAGCTTTTAATTGCGCTTGCCACTTAGTAACCGTACATTTTTTAACAACATTGCGTGGCGAGGCTCTCGACTGGTCGGAGTGGTGTTACAGTAATCACGCAAAAACCCGCATAAATACTGGGGTTAAAATTAAGGCGAAGCCTTGTATATCATCAAAACGAAGTTTTGCATCTCATCAAGCCGATATAGGTATACACACCTACGGTGTGATGATATACGCCACATTTATGCGGCAATGATATACACGCTAAAGCGTGATGATATACCAAGCCTATCG
>CAZNTP010000109.1:0-5031 GCA_964575985.1 uncultured Ruminococcus sp.
CTGCAGGTACAGGTAGTGAGGTTACCCTTGCTTCAATTATTACCGATAGTGAAAAACACCACAAATACGCTCTAATGAGTTTTCCGCTTATTCCGCACTATGCAGTGTTGGATGCGACTCTTACGTATTCCTTACCGTCGCACCTGACGGCAACAACCGGTATTGATGCGCTCACTCATGCGGTGGAAGCCTATATTGGTCGTTCTACCACCAAAGAAACAAGAAGATTAGCATTAGAGGCAGTAAAACTTATTTTTGAAAATGTGGAAACAGCATACACAGACGGCAGAAATCACAAAGCTCGGGAAAATATGCTTCATGCCGCATATAAAGCCGGCGTTGCTTTTTCAAAGTCTTATGTCGGTTATATTCACGCCGTTGCACACTCTCTGGGCGGTCAGTACGGCACTCCTCACGGTCTTGCCAATGCGGTAATTATGCCTTATGTTTTAGAAGCATATGGCGAGAATGCTTATAAAAAACTGCATAAACTAGGCATTGCCGCCGGTGTTTGCAACAAAAATGATGACCACAAATATGGTGCTGAAAAGTTTATTAAGGCGATCAAAAACTTAAACGCAAAAATGGGTATTCCCGAAAAACTCTCGGGCATCAAAAAAGAGGATATTGATATTATGACAAAGCATGCTGAAAAGGAAGCAAATCCTCTCTATCCTGTACCCAAGCTTATGACGAAAAAAGAGCTTGCAGAATTTTATGTGCAGGTTGCAGATTGGAGTAACTGAAATGACAGAGAACCAAATAAGCAGTTTGCTTGAAAAGCAAAGAACATATTACAAAAGCGGTGCAACTATCCCTGTAAAGTTTCGTATAGAGCAACTAAAAAAGTTGTATGCCACCGTTAAAAAATATGAAACCGAAGTCAACGATGCGCTTGAGAGCGACCTTGGCAAAAGCCATTATGAAGGCTTTATGTGTGAAAGCGGTCTTGTACTTTCCGAAATCTCTTATATGATTCGCCATACCAAGCGTTTTGCCAAAAGAAAAACGGTTTATACTCCGCTTGCACAGTTTGCTTCGCATAGCTTTAAACAGCCTGTTCCTTACGGAAACACGCTCATTATGAGCCCTTGGAACTATCCGTTCCTTTTAACAATAGACCCGCTTGCTGATGCAATTGCGGCAGGTAATACCGCTATTGTAAAGCCGAGCGCATATTCGCCTGCTACAAGCAAAATTATTGAAAAAATTGTTACTGAATGTTTTGCTCCCGAATATGTGGCGATAGTAACCGGCGGTAGAGCCGAAAATGCCGCACTGCTTGAACAGAAATTTGACTTTGTATTCTTTACAGGCAGTCAGGCAGTTGGCAAAGAGGTGCTTCGTCATACAGCCGAGCATCTTACCCCTGCTGTTTTGGAACTTGGCGGTAAAAGTCCCTGCATTGTTGAGAAAAACGCTAATATAAAGCTTGCCGCAAAGCGTATTGTGTTCGGTAAATACCTTAACTGCGGTCAGACCTGTGTTGCTCCTGACTATATCCTTTGCGAAAAATCCGTAAAAGACGAATTTGTAAAAGAGGTAGTAAAGCAGATCAAAAAGCAATACGGCGAAAACCCACTCCAAAACAAAGACTACGGTAAAATCATCAATCGAAAGCATTTTGATAGACTTTGTGGTTTGATTAATAAAGATAAGGTTGTTATCGGTGGCGAAACCAACCCCGAAACTTGTCAGATTGCGCCTACTGTTATGGATAATGTAACATATGACGATGCCGTTATGTGTGAAGAAATCTTCGGCCCTATTATGCCAATTCTTACATTTGAAAGTTTTGATGCGGTGGTAGATGAACTCAAATGTAAGGATAAGCCATTGGCATTGTATATTTTCTCAAGTAATAAAAAGCACATTAAGAGAGTTACTACCGAGCTATCCTACGGCGGCGGTTGTGTCAATGACGTTGTTATTCACCTTGCCACAAGCGAAATGGCGTTTGGCGGTGTAGGGGAGAGCGGTATGGGCGGCTATCACGGAAAAGACGGATTTGATGCTTTCTCCCACTATAAGTCTATCGTTGATAAAAAGACCTGGATGGATCTGCCCATGCGCTACGGGCCGTATAAGAGCAAACTCTACGAAGCACTTTTGCACATCTTTTTGAGGTAGTAGTTGTGAAAAAATATTGCTTTCGGTTAATACCGTTATTATTGCCACCATATTTATATGTATATTAAAAACTATAATTTCAAAAAAGGATTGCTTTCACATTGAAATAAGTGTTTTGAGCGATTCTCAGAAACGGAGAGTTGCAGTTTTTGCATTCTATGACAGGCGTCCTGTTATGTAGATGATATTCTCTGATACTTAGGTTTACCCATCACAACTATATAAGTATAATTAATACGAAATTTATTCTGTGTGTACACCAAAGGAGTACAAAAATGAGAGCTAAAGAAATACCAATTTTCTTTTCAACCGACGATAATTACATACCTTATCTTGATGTGGCTATATCCTCACTTATCGCCAATGCGTCTAAAGAGTATACCTATAGGATTATTGTTTTGAACACAGGCATTAAGGAAGAAAACATTGCCAAGGTAAAGATGAATGAATGTTCCAGATTTATTATTGATTTTATTGATATTTCAAATCAAGTAAAAAATATTAAGTCGTATTTCAAGAATGTCTATCATTTCTCCATTGTGACATATTACAGACTGTTTATTGCTTCACTGTTTCCGCAATACGACAAGATCGTGTATCTGGATTGCGACCTTGTTGTACTTGGAGATATATCAAAGCTTTACAATATTGAACTCGGTAAAAATATATTAGGTGCAGTTTATGACCAATATGTGCGCAACACAAAAGAGTTCAGGCTATATGCCCAAAAAGCAATCGGCGTTAATCCTGATAAATATTTCAATGCGGGCGTTTTAGTTATAAGCTTAGAACAGTTCAGAAAAAATGATATTGAAAAGAAGTTTATAAATCTGATAACAGAACACGACTTTGATCTTCTTGATCCTGATCAGGCATATCTGAACTATCTTTGCTTCGGTAAAACGCATCTTTTGCCTAACGGCTGGAACAAAGCACCTACAGAGACTGTTTGCGAGGGTAATAAAAATATTGTTCATTACAACCTTTACAAAAAGCCTTGGCAATATGATGGCGTAATAGATGGAGAATATTTTTGGAACTATGCTGAGAAGTCTCCGTTTTATAATTTGATACTCAGTCGAAAAATAAATTTTGGTGAAAAAGAAAAAGCCGCTAATGATACTATGGCAAAGGATATCATTTCACACGCAAACAAAATTGTTGAGTCAAGTGATACCTTTGTAAAAAAACTCGGCGCAAGAGGATAAATATATGGAAAAATCGGTACACAAACTTGAACTGCTTCGAAGAATAGCAGAACTTGAGAAAAAAGAATTATGGTTTCAAGATGTAGAGGATGACCCAGAAACCTATCCGCTTATGCCGGATAAAATTGATTACCTAAACGAGAAATTTTCTAACAAAATCAAAAATAAAATAGCTAATATTTTCGGTGCACGTTTTTTCGACAAAATGATTGCGGATAGACAGCTAATTATAAAAGAGGTTCGAGGAATTGAAAATTTTACAGCCGTTAAGGGCGGTAAGATCGTTACATGCAATCATTTTAGTATCACCGATAATTATGCGGTTTGGGTGGCGCTTCGTGATTATATGGACGGCAAGATGCTTTATAAAGTAATTCGCGAAGGTAACTACACTAATCCGCCAAAACCTTTCGGTCTTTTTATGAGACACTGCAACACATTGCCACTATCAAGCCAAAAGGGAACAATGGTAAAATTTATGAAAGCGTTTGCTGAACTGCTGCGGCGCGGCGAAACGATACTTATCTATCCCGAACAAGGTATGTGGTGGAACTATAAAAAGCCTCGTCCTATGCAGGATGGTGCATTTTCTCTTGCGGCTCGTAACAAAGCACCGATCGTGCCAATCTTTATTACTATGGAAGATAGCAATGTTTTGGACGGCGATGGTTTTTTTGTGCAAGAATATACAGTGCACATTCTGCCTGCAATTTACCCTGACGAAAATCTCTCTTATGCAGAAGCAAAGCGAGATATGAAAAATAAGAATTATGAAGCATGGGTTAAAACTTACGAAGAGTTTTATAACAACCCCCTTCAGTATGGTGAATTATGAAATTATATCTTTCCGTAATTGGTATAGCGATGCTTATCGTATCTGCAATCAACATCATGTGTAACACAGCAATTTGGTACAACGTGATTTTAGCAGTTGCATTATGTACTGCGGCTCAATTTGCTCTTGACGGCCTTGTTGCGATCATAATAAATAAATTACCGGATAAAATGTTTGGAGTGAACAATCCGATATATGACGTATCCGAAACAGAAAAGAATCTTTACAAGAAATTGAAGGTGCAAAACTGGAAGAATAAGGTTTGGGAACTTGGGGGTCTTGGCGGATTCAGCAAGAAAAATTTGGCAAACCCAAATAGCCCCGAATACATCGAAAAATTTATTATTGAATGCAATAAAGGTGTGTTAACCCACAGACTGTCTTATCCAATAGGCTTTTTGCCAATGCTGTTTATCCCTAATATATGCGCTTTTTCAATAGCGCTTCCCGTCGCTGTTGTCAATTTGTTTTTAAACATATTGCCAACACTTATTCTAAGGTATAACACTCCAAAACTTCATGTGTTGTTAAAGAGAATGAACAAAAAATCAATTGTAATATAAGGCAACGTCACACGGGCGTTGCCTTATTTCATTAAATCAATACTTAAAAAATGAGGCGCATTTTTAAAAAAACCTTGAAATGCAAACAAAACTTTAACATTTGGGTGTTATACTATATAATAATGAAGAGTAATACGCGGAGGTAACATGATGTTTAAGATATTGATTGTTGAGGACGACAAGGAACTAAACAAGACCGTTTGCTCATTTTTAAACCATAGCGGATATGAGGCTACAGGTTGTCTTAATGCAAACGAGGCTTACGATGCCCTTTATGAAAATATGTTTGACCTTA
>CAZNTP010000110.1:0-4954 GCA_964575985.1 uncultured Ruminococcus sp.
TTTTTCTATTTATTCGTGTTTTTATTTGCTTTTACTTTTTCATTTAAGCAAAAATTATAAAAGAATATATATTAGTGCAAAGAGGAGTATTCTGTCGGTGTTTTCGCTCATAAGGATAAGAAGCAAGCCTATAATGAGTGTAGAATCTCCATCTTTTAAAATATTGTCGAGAAAGGGGATATTAAGCTCACCTAAAAAAGAATTACCTTGAGATTTATTTTGTGTAACAACTTTGGTTTGCGGTACGGGTGCCGAGTGGTTTTGTGAATTTGTTTGTGGTGCGGAATTCTGATTTTTGGGAGCCGACCCATTTTGGTATTTTCTGTTTTCATTAACACGTACAAAGGAGGGGGTAGGCGGCATTCGGTGGGTGGTATCGTTATTTATCTGAGCTCGGGCGTTCATTTCGCGCATACGCTCTACCGCCGCTTGCTGTGCACGCATAAACTCGTTTTGGTTCATATAGTTCCCCTCCAATGTTAAAATTTCAAAAGCCCGCTATCTTTTAAGAGCGGTAAAACCTCTATCATTTTTAAAATTTTTATTGCGGTGTCAACCTTTTCGCGCCTCGGCTCACTAAGATGAGGTTTAAGCGCGGTGAGTAATTGTGTACGGGTGTCACCGCCCGATTGATTTAGTCTTCCAATTATAGAAACTATAGATTGCAATTCGTCGGCACCGAGCATACTGCCGATATTATCAAGTGAGTTGGTTTGAGGTATAGCCGCCTGTTGTTCGCCGCCTAAAATATTTTCGGCCATTTTGCGAACGCGGTCCATAGTGTCGGGGTCATTTAAAAGCCCCGCTAGTTTTTCGCTTATATCATCCATTTTTACCGCCGCCTGAGAGCATTTTTAAAATTGCCGCAGCCTGAGGGGACTTTAACACCGATTCAATCGCTTTTTTATCATTCAGTACAGAATTAAGCTTTTGCTTATCCTCAGCCGACAGACTGTTTATAAGCTTATCTGTATTTCCGCTTTTGGCGGCATCGAGGGCGGCTTTGCGGTCTATCTTACCGTCAAGGGAAGAGAACATATCGTCTAGGTTTTGTTTGTTTGAATTATCCATTGAAATTTCCTCCATAATCTGCTTTAATATATAATATGAAAATTATTAAAATTTAGAATAGGTGTAATAATGAGAATTGTTGTAATTTCCGATTCGCACAAAAGAACGGGTGTTATTGATAAAATATTGTCGGCACAAAGGCAGGCAAGACACGTTTTCTTTTTAGGGGATAATGTGGCGGATATCGAGGATTTCGAGTACCTTTATCCCGACAAAGCATTTCACGTAGTCTGCGGTAACTGTGATTTTTACTCTACTGTACAGTCGGTGGGACTTGAAGTAATAAATGGAAAAAGGATTTTTTACACCCATGGGCATACATATAATGTGAAATACGGTTTAACTAAGCTTTTAGAAACCGCAAAGGCAAATAATTACGATATAGTGCTTTACGGCCACACACACGTTGCTAAAATATTATATGAGGACGGCATCTATATTGTGAATCCGGGTTCGCCCACAAGTCCTAGAGAAAGCAAGGCTTCTTACGCAGTGATTGATATTACGGATAACGGTGTAATGCCTGTCATAGTAAATATATAAAAAGTTAAAATAAAAACTTGACAACTAAAATAAATAGTGGTATATTATATCAAGTAAAATGCGTTGAAGGAATTATTTCCTGCATACATTCGCTTTAGAGAGTCGGCGGTTGGTGCAAGCCGATGGGGTGGTGCAGTTAAAGTCTCATTCCTGAGCAGAGTGGCAGAAATAACAGTAAGTCGCTACGGAGTGCCCCGTTATCATGGCAAAGGGTTTGTTAGAGCCTTAATGAGTGACCGTATCATACGGTAATCAGGGTGGTACCACGGATATAATTATTCGTCCCTGAGATTGCAAGAGTGTGCAGTCTCAGGGCTTTTTTTATGGCTTTTCTGCACAAAGAAGAAAGGAATTGATTACTATGAAAAACATCAAAATTACCGACATGACATTATGCCGCAACAAAGCGCTAAGCTTTAAGGAGCGTATTGAAATTGCAAGACTGTTAGAAAGACTGAATGTTGATACAATTGAAATGCCTGCTATTGATAATGTAAAAAGCGACACCTTGCTTGTTCGCACTATAGCCTCTTTTGTAAAGGAAAGCCGTCTTTCTGTGGCTTGCGGTTACAATGTAGAGGGTGTGGAATATGCCGCCGCCGCTTTAAGCAACACAAAAAATCCTGAAATCAGGGTAGAACTTCCTATGAGCCCTGTTGGTATGGAATACACCTGTCATAAAAAAGCACCTGCAATGCTTGAGCTTATAAAGGAATTGGTAACTGTCGCTAAGGCAAAATGCCCCAATGTTCAGTTCTGCGCGGTAGATGCTACCCGTGCCGAAGCACAGGTCTTAACCGAAGCTATTAACATTGCTATTGAGTCGGGCGCTAATGCTGTAACAGTTTGCGACACTACGGGCGAAATGTTGCCCGACGAGTTTGCAGAGTTTGTTGCAGGTATTAAGTCTAATATTGCAAATACAGAAAATGCAGAATTTGCCGTTTCTATTGAGGATAAAAACGGTATGGCAACCGCCGCGTCAATTCTTGCGGTAAAGTCGGGCGCAGATGCCGTTAAGGTTGGAGTAAACGGCGGGGTGGCAAGCCTTGAAACCTTTGGCGGACTTATTAAAAACTGTGGTAACACTTGCGGTTTTAGTTCAAATATTAAGTACACCGAAATCGGCAGAATTGTAAGTCAGATAGCAAGAATTACCTCTGCTAATGCAGAAATTTCGGCGCCTGCTGTGAGAAACGAGGCCGAAAACCAAATTCATTTGGATGCTAACGATGACCGCGAGGCAGTAGCTGCTGCTATACAGACCTTGGGCTATGATTTGTCTGAGGACGATACGGGGAAGGTTTATGATGAATTTATCCGCATAGCTGCTAAAAAGCGTGTTGGCGCTAAGGAGCTTGATGCTATTATTGCAAGCACCGCTTTGCAGGTTCCGCCTACATATAAGCTTATAAATTATGTTATAAACAACGGTAATATTATATCTTCATCTGCACAGATAAGACTGGCTAAGGGTGAAGATGAGCTTGAGGGAATTTGCATTGGTGACGGTCCTGTTGATGCTGCTTTCAAGGCTATTGAGCAGATTATAGGCAGACATTATGAGCTTGACGATTTCCAGATTCAGACCGTAACCGAGGGCAGAGATTCTATGGGCTCGGCTTTAGTCAGACTTCGTGAGGGCGGAAAGCTTTATTCGGGAACAGGTATTTCGACCGATATTCTGGGAGCAAGCATCAGGGCATATATAAATGCTATCAATAAGATTGTTTACGAGGAGGCAAACTGATATGAAGCTGTCATTTTCTACTAAAGGCTGGCACAACAGCACTTTTGAGGATTTTTGTGCTATTGCCAAGGATTTAAAATTTGAGGGTATAGAGCTTCACAATATTCATAACCGCCTCTTTACCGATAAGGACGGTGCTTTTCACGATTATACCGCCGCGGCAACTGTAAGAAAGCTTTACGAGCTGAAGCTCAGTATTCCTTGTATTGATTCGGTTTGCGACTGCGGTAAGGTGAGTGAAAAGGAAGCCACCTTAGAGGAAATTCGCGCCTGCATTAATATTGCTAAGAATTTGAAAATTCCTGCTGTCAGAGTTCGCGCTATCGGGGAGAGTGATACCGATGCCGCCTTTGCTTCTGCTGAGGATATTCTTCGCACTGTACTTCCTGATGCTGAGAATGCGGGTATCTGCATTTTGGTTGAAACCTCGGGCATATTCTCTGATACTGCAAAACTGCTTGAGCTTCTTAACACCTTTGCCTGTGATAATGTTGCGGCTTTGTGGGATATGTATTCTACCTATTTCTTAGGCGGAGAGGATGCAGAAACCACCATTAAAAATTTGGGCGCCTATGTTCGCCACGTGCATATTAAGGATGCCGAAAAAGTTGGAGACGGTATCAGCTTTTGCCTTATGGGTGAGGGCGAGCTTCCTATTGAAGAAATGATGTTAGCGCTTCGCTCGGTTAATTTTGACGGTTTTGTGTCTTTAGAGTGGCATCCCGACTGGTGTGAAGAACTTGACGATATGGAAATTATATTCTCACAGTTTGTAAACTTTATGAAGCAGTTTGGTGACACCTCTAAAAATGAGAGCGCACTTTACTACAACCGCGCGCATACGGGTAAATACGTTTGGGAAAAGGATTTGCTTATAGACGCTACTTTTTCGGATGTTTTAGACCGTATGGTTGAAGAATTCCCCGACCAATATGCCTTTAAATATACCACACTTGATTACACAAGAACCTACAGCGAATTCCGTGATGATGTAGATACCTTTGCCCGTTCACTTATTGCTTTAGGCGTAAAGGCAGGTACACACGTGGCAGTTTGGGCATCAAATGTGCCACAGTGGTATATTGCGTTCTGGGCTACCGTTAAAATAGGTGCGGTGCTTGTAACGGTTAACACTGCTTATAAAATTCACGAGATTGAATACCTTTTAAAGCAGTCGGATACACATACCCTTATTATGACCGAGGGCGCTAAGGATATAGCTTACGGTGAAATTGTAGCCGAGCTTTGCCCCGAGCTTGAGGGCTTGAAAGCAGGAAAACCCCTTCACGCAAAGCGTCTGCCTTTCCTTAGAAACTGTATTACTGTAGGCTTTAAGCAAAAGGGCTGTCTTACTTGGGATGATGCTATTGATATGGCGTCGCAAGTGCCTGTAAGCGAGGTTTACAGAATGGCTTCCTTGGTTGATAAGGACGATGTATGTAATATGCAGTATACATCGGGTACAACAGGCTTCCCCAAGGGAGTAATGCTTACACACTATAATGTAGTAAACAACGGTAAATATATAGGCGACCATATGGAGCTTTCTACTGCAGATCGTATGATGATTCAGGTGCCTATGTTCCACTG
>CAZNTP010000111.1:0-4913 GCA_964575985.1 uncultured Ruminococcus sp.
TTAACGAAACAAAATTCTCACCGATGGTTGTACAGCATCCCTTCACCTCCTCCGGATTTGTAGGAATCAATAGCAACGGTGAAATGGAATTACTCAACATTTTAGAGAGTGCGGAAAGCAAAAACAAATGGCAAGAGTTTATGGAAAGACAAATAACAAATGCCGACAGCGTGTACCGAATATTTATGATGGTAAATAAACCCTATGCTCTGACCTTCCTAAAACTTGCATCCAAACATATATCGTTTGATGACTTCTCAAGGATACTCGGAGATGCATGGGTTATGTCAGAAAACCCAAATGGAGATGCAAATGTAACCAAAGGCGAATTGATAGAATTCTTTGTGGCTGCCGATCCCGAAGTCATAAATTTCATAGAAGTCATCCATAGTTTGTGGTTTAGAAATACCTAAATTTTTAAGCCATGTGGTACGAACCCAAAGGTAGTGCTGTGCATAGTTCCAGTCCTTAGAGAAGCTTGCGATTGACCACATTTTGCCGTCAGGGGCAACGGTTTTCTGCCAAGCTTCAGGATTTTCGTTATATGCAGCAGTGATATTTGGTGCCCATTCTTCTAATAGGTCCTTTGTAATTTCAACAAAGCTTCCTTCCGCACTGTAACGAAGCATATCGGCGTCATCAAGGTCACCTACAAACATAATGTCAGGGAGGTTGCCTGACTGTAGCGCCAGAGTGACTTTGCTTTTCAATTGGCTTTCAGAGGAGAGCTGCCAAACAATATCCATATTTGTCATTTTCTCGTATTCTCTTGTGAATTCGGTATCCTCATAGTCGGTAGAGCTGCTGGCTTTTTGATTTGTCATAATGGTAATGGTTTCTTTTTTCTTAACGATAGGAAAGCCTGTTTTATTGGTATTGCTGTTTTCTACAGTGCTTGAGTTAGCATTACTGTCGCTATTTGTCTTATCAGTTGAAGAGGTCGTATTACCTTTAGAAGATGAGGAGGTTTTATCATCCTTATCGGTTTTACTGCTCGAGGATGTACCCGAAACGGTAACATTATTTTCATTGTCTGAAGAAGTATTATCATTATTTCCTTCATCAGAAGCAGTACCGTCTTCTGAATTGACAGCACTGTCGCCCGAAACATACTCATACTCATATTCAGTTTCATAAACTATTGAAACATTATCAGAGCTGTCTGCGGGAGTTTTCTCACAGCCTGCAAAAACGGTTACTATCATAGCAACGGCTAAAAGCAGAGCCAAAAATCTTTTTGTCATTTTTTTCACCTTTCTTTATGTAATGTTAATAGACATATTGCAGTAATAAACTACTTGGAATTTATTCCATATTAAATGCAAAAAAGTATAATTTTTAAAGTTTATCACTGTCTGTAATCATTCTATAACAAATATACACGCTATTTCCTTAATTTTTTTACTCTTTTTGTGAAACTTAAATATCTTTACAGGCAACATTTAGCAAAATAAAAGCCCACAGCGTATTTTTTTCTTTAAAAATATGACTTTTACGTTTAATGTATAACAAATTAGTAAAGAAAATATTTATTTTAATTGATATAAAGGATAAATATTACCAATCTTATATTTATGTAATTGAATTAGAGTGAATTTTAATCATAATCCTCTCTTTATATGAATACTATTTAATGAAGTAATCAGAAAATATTATTCAAAGAGAGGATTTTTTTATGGAACAGAAATGTTTAAAGGCAAGTGTCTTTGTAAATGACACTATTTTCAGCGAATCTACCGAGCAGGCTATTGATATTGATTTTACTCTGCCCGATTATTGCCCTGATATTTCTAAAATTTTCAAATGTCAGGCAGTGCCGAGAATATCGTCTAAAGGTATTAACGGCAGAACGGTAACGGTTGACGGCGCGGTTTATATTACTTTACTTTATGCCGACCGCGACAGTAATCTGTGCTCGTATGAATATCAGTATCCTTTTTCTAAAAATCTTGAAATGAGTAGCGAATGTTCGGGCGCAAATCTTTGCTGTAAGATACGCAATGAATACATAAACTGTCGCGCGGTTACAGGCAGAAAGGTCGATATTCACGGTGCGGCGGGTATATATGTTAAGGTGTTTAAGCGTAAGGTTTCAGATATTATTTCTGATTATGATGACTCTAATATAGAGCTTCGCAGAGGCAATGCACCTGCTACTGTTCCTATGGGCTATGAAGAAAAATATCTTATGCTTGAAGAGGAAATAAGAATTGGCGAATCTCAGCCCCTCATTCGCAACGTTTTGCGCTGTGAGGCTAATCCCTGCGTTAAGGAAACCAAAATTATAAACGACAAAGCGGTTGTAAAGGGTGAAATGAGCCTTTGCATTATTTATTGCTCGGAAAAAGACGGCGGGCCTCAGTGTGTTAAAACTGTAATACCGTTTAGTCAGATTATAGACATTGCGGGCATTACCGAGCTTTGCGAGTGCGAAACAAAGGCACAGTTGGCTTTTCTTGAGGTTAAGCCACGAATGTCCTCAGGGGGCGAAAACAAGAGCTTTTCGCTAACGGCTAAAATTCTTCTTACAGTAGAAGCCTATTGCGATAATGATATTGCGGTTATTATGGATGCCTTTTCAAGAAAATATAAGGCAGATATCAAAAGGGAAAAGGTTTGCTTTGAAAAAATAACCCACAATGTTGCTGAAAAATATCACTGCAAGAAAACTGTCCAGCTTGAAGAAAATATCAGCTCGGTTATAGATTTATGGTGTAATGTGCAGAATGTAACCACCAAATTCGAAAACGGCGAAATGATAATCTGCGGAACGGTTATGGCAGGTATGATTGTGGTGAGTGAAAACGGAAATGCCGTTTACTACGAAAAGCCGATTGATTTTGAATACAAATATCAGTTAGAGTGTAAGCTCGGCTCTCCTCATAGCGAGCCTCAGATTGAAATACTTTCCTGCGGCTACACAATAACCTCTGCCGACAGTATTGAGGTAAGGCTTGATATGTCCATTAATGCGGCGGTTTACGAAAAGTGCGATATTTCGCTCATTTCTGATATGACGGTTGATGAAAACGAAACCGTAGCAAGAAAAGGCAAGGGAGCTATGACAATTTATTTCCCCTCAAACCACGAATGTGTCTGGGATATTGCGCGCATCTATAATGCAAGCGTTGAAGAAATTATGCGAATAAACGAGCTCGAAAGCGAACAGCTTACAGCGGGCAAAATGATATTAGTGCCTGTTATGTAAATTTAAGCAGAGGTGAAAATCGTCCCGTAAAAATCGGGTTCGAATACTCCTCCTCTGCTTAAGCCTTGGATGACTTTTGTCGCCCAAGGCTTTTATAATACCAAAATTACATCAAATAGTTCTTTTTGCTTGACTAAACCACAAAATATGGTGTATAATGTTATCTGTATAATGATAATTTGAGGAGTATGTGCCAATATGCCAAAAACAAATACCGAATATGGTAATGACAGTATCCAGAAATTAGAGGGTCCTGACCGAGTTAGAAAACGCCCCGGTGTTATTTTCGGCTCGGATGGCCTTGACGGTTGCGAGCATTCTGTATTTGAAATCATTTCAAACTCTATAGACGAGGCGCGTGAGGGCTACGGTCAAAAAATAATCGTTACAAAATATGCTGACGGCTCTATCGAGGTGCAGGACTTCGGCCGCGGTGCGCCTGTTGATTTTAATAATAAGGAGCAGTGCTATAACTGGGAGCTTTTATACTGTGAAATGTATGCAGGCGGTAAGTATAACACTAATGACGGTGCAAACTACGAATATTCAGTAGGTCTTAACGGCTTGGGCCTTTGCTCAACACAGTATTCTTCGGAATATATGGATGTTGAAATCAAGCGAGACGGCTTTAAATATAACCTGCATTTTGAAAAGGGCTATAATGTAGGCGGTCTTCAAAAAGAGGAATATTCGGGAAGAGACACAGGTACAAAAACCCGTTGGAAGCCCGATTTGGACGTCTTTACCGAAACCGATATTCCTGCCGAATATTTTATTGATACCCTTAAAAGACAGGCAATAGTAAATGACGGCTTGCTTTTCGTTTTCAGAGAACAGCAGGGAAATAAGTTTATTCAGCAGGAAATAGTTTACAATAACGGTATAGTAGATTATGTGAATGAAACTATCGGGGAAGAAAAGCTATCAAATGTTCAGTTCTGGCAGACCGAACGAAAGGGCAGAGACCGTGAGGACAAGCCCGAATACAAGGTTAAAATTAATGCCGCGGTAGCATTCAGCAACCGCCATATACTTAAAGAGTATTATCATAACTCAAGCTGGCTCGAGCACGGCGGTGTTCCCGAAAAGGCGGCAAGAAGCGCATTTGTGGCTCAGATAGATGCCTACATTAAGCAGACTAATAAGTATAAATCAAATGAAAGCAAAATCACTTTCTCGGATGTTGAGGAGTGCTTGGTGCTTGTGATTTCGTCATTCTCTACAATGACCTCTTACGAAAATCAGACCAAAAAGGCTATCACAAATAAATTTATTTATGATGCTATGGTAGATTTCCTACGCCATCAGTTAGAGGTTTACTTTATTGAAAACAAGGCAGAGGCCGATAAAATTGCCGATCAGGTGCTTGTTAACAAGCGCAGCCGTGAGCGAAGTGAGCGTGAGCGAATTAATATTAAAAAGGCGCTTCAAAGCTCTAATAGTATGCTTGACCGTGTGGAAAAGTTTGTTGACTGTCGCTCAAAGGATGTTGCTGAGCGCGAGCTTTTCATAGTTGAGGGTGACTCGGCTTTAGGCTCTTGTAAATTGGCGCGTGATGCGGCGTTCCAAGCAATTATGCCGGTCAGAGGTAAAATTCTTAACTGCCTTAAAGCAGATTACGAAAAGGTCTTTAAGAGTGAAATTATAACCAATCTTATAAAGGTACTCGGTTGCGGTGTAGAGGTTAAATCAAAGCTAAATAAGG
>CAZNTP010000112.1:0-4868 GCA_964575985.1 uncultured Ruminococcus sp.
GGTAAATTCAGAATTGTTATTACCGAAATTCCCTATAAGGTCAGAAAGAAAGAGCTTGTTAAAAATATCTATGATCTTGCGGCAGATAAGCGAATTGAGGGTATTGACGATGTTGTTGACTATTCCTCTAAGCGTGACGGCGGTATAAGAATTATAGTAGAACTAAAGCGTGACGCTAATCCGCAGGTTGTGCTTAATAAGCTTTATAAAAACACTCCCTTACAGTCTACCTTTGGTGCAATTTTGTTGGCTATTGTAAACGGAAAGCCTCAAGTGCTTACCTTAAAGGATATGCTTCAAAACTGCATTGACTTCCAGTATGATATTATTTACAGAAGAACTGCTTATGACAAACGCAAGGCAGAGGAAAGAGCCCACATTTTAGAAGGACTAAAGGTAGCTCTTGACTTTATTGACGAGGTTATTTCAATCATAAGAAAAAGCAAGACTATTCCTGAAAGTAAGGAAGCACTTTCCGAGCGTTTCGGTCTTGACGATATTCAGACCACTGCTATTGTACAAATGCAGTTAGGTAAGCTTGCAGGTCTTGAAAAGCAGAAAATTCTTGATGAATTACAGGA
Organism: uncultured Ruminococcus sp.; assembly: GCA_964575985.1. GTDB lineage: Bacteria > Bacillota > Clostridia > Oscillospirales > Acutalibacteraceae > UBA737. The sequence goes on from CAZNTP010000112.1 coordinate 582, forward strand.
AAAACTTGATTTCATTAAGGAATGTAGCGAAATTCTCGGCAGTAGAGAGAGAATTCTCGATATAGTTAAGACCGAGGCATTAAATCTTCGCGACAAATTCTCTGACGAGCGCAGAACAGAAATTACAGATGTTGCAGGCGAGGTTGATATTGAAGACCTTATTCCCGAAGAGGATTGCGTGCTTACTAAAACGGTTAACGGTTATATTAAGCGTCTGCCTGCTGATACCTATAATGTTCAAAACCGCGGCGGCAGAGGAATTACGGGTATGACAACAAGAGAAGAAGACTCGGTTGAAAATATGTTTGTATGTTCTTCACACGACTATATTATGCTATTCTCAAACCTTGGACGTATGTACAGAATTAAGGCGTACGAAATTCCTGAGGGAAGCCGAACTTCTAAGGGTATGAACCTAGTAAATATTCTGCCCTTAATGCCCGACGAAAAGATTACAATTATTCTACCCGCAAGCGAGCTTGACGAGGATAATTACATTGCAATGGTAACCAAAAAGGGTATTATTAAGCGTACTAAGGTTTCAGAGTTCAGAAATACCCGCAAGAGCGGTATTATTGCCATTTCTATTGACGATGATGACGAGCTCGGCTTTGTTCGTATGACCGACGGCAACCAGAACATCTTTATTGCTACACGTGACGGTTTTGCTATTCAGTTTAATGAAACTCAGGTTAGAGCAATGGGTAGAACGGCACGCGGTGTAAGAGCTATAAATATGCGTGAGGGCGATTCGGTTATAGATATGGCTATAACTAACGCCAGCACCAAAATTCTTACAATTACCGAAACAGGCTACGGCAGAATAAGCAGTATAGATGACTACCGTCTACAGTCCAGAGGCGGTAAGGGACTTACCAACTACCGTACCGAAAAATACGGCAAAGTTGCGGCTACAATTCCTGTAACCGATAACGATGATATTATAATGATTGCTTCTAACGGTATTATTATCCGTATATTCGCAGGTGATGTTTCAACCTTTGCGCGTCCTGCTAAGGGTGTAAGGGTTATGCGTGTAGCTGAGGGTGAGAAAATTCTCTCTGTTGCTCTTACCGAGCATAACGAGGAAGAGGTTAACGACAAGCCCGAGGAAGCTACTGCCGATGCTTTCGAGGGTGCAGAAACTCCCGAAGAGGCGGCCGCTAACGAGATAGAAGAAATTATTGAAGAAACCGAAGAACAGGCAGAAGAATAATTTTTTAAAGAATGAGCACGAGCCGTTAAAAGACCTCTTTTTAACGGCTTAGGCTGACGAGAGTCGAACTCGTTACGCCTGACAAATATTAATTTTTCGCCCGAACTTGTCTCATCACTTGCAATACGTCAGTATTACTGCGTTCTTCGACTTCGTCGGAACAAAAAATTCCTTATTCGCAGGTCGAAGAGTTTCTCTCAGCCGCCTTTTTTGAAAGGCAAAGCGTGAAATTTGTAGTAAGGCTGGCGCCTTACAAAATCGAGCGCAAGCAGGGTAGTAAAAGGCTGCGAGCGAAACTGTAATGGGTTCGACTCTCGTCAGCCCAAACTAAAAAAAGGATAAGAATTTTCTATGTTTGACGATAATATTAATTTCAATGAGGAGAAAATTGCGGAAGAATTAATAGAAGAGCAAACTGAAGATATACCCGAAACGCAAAATTTACCCGAAGAAGAAATTTCAGAAGAAGAGCCTATAAGCTTTTTTAAAATACCCGAGACTACACCCGAGGATATAGAAAAAAAGGCAATAAAAAGGGTGGCAAATGCAGTTGGATTTTCTTTTTTGGTTTTTTATGGAATAATGTGGCTTTTAAATATCGGCGCCATTTTTATAGCGCGGATTTTTGCCCCGTCTTTTGAAGATTCGCTGGGTATTTTATCTGAGCCTGCAGTATTACAGGTCGAGCAGATAATTTTTTCACTTTCGGTTTTTACAGTGCCCTTTATTTTAATTTTTAAGCTTTATAAATATAGAATTAGTGACCTTATAAGCTTTGAAGCGCCAAAGGGTAAAAAAAGTATTTATCTCTTTTTTATAGGCATTTCCTTTTGTTCCTTTGCAAATATTGCATCGTCCTTAGCAGAAAAAGTTTTTGATAGAGCGGGAATTAACTACGAGGTGGAATTTGGCGATAATCCCGAGGGTGTTTTTGGATTTTTACTTTCCTTAATTGCTACTGTAATAACCCCTGCTTTAGTTGAGGAATTCGCCTGCCGTGGAATAATTTTAGGTGCACTTAAAAAACACGGCGAAGCCTTTGCAATTATAACCTCCAGCGCACTTTTTGGACTTATGCACTCTAATTTTGAGCAAATTCCGTTTGCATTTTTGGTAGGGTTAGTTTTAGGTTATATTACAATCAAATCGGGAAGTATCTGGATTGCGGTTGCAGTTCATGCCTTCAATAATATGGTTTCGGTGGTTTATACCTATCTTTTAAGCGGACTTTCAGGTATAACGCAAAATATCAGTTATACTGTATTTTTAATTTTTTCTTTGCTTGTGGGATTGTTTGCAATAACAAAAATATCGTCCAGCGAGGATATTTTTAAACTAAGTGCAGATACTGCAATAACAAATTTAAGCACACGCTTAAAATGGTTTTTCCTGTCAGTTACTGTAATAATTTATATTTCGCTTTGCCTTTTGCAGGCTTTGACTTATTTTAATTAAAGGAGAGATTTTTATGTTAGATACTTCTTTATTTTTTGAAGAGGGTTTAGGTGTTTTTTCCGGAATACTCGCAGTTTATGCAATTGTTTTCGGATTTGCCGCAATTATTGGGATAACACTTTTTATTCTTCAGGGAATAGGGTTGTTTAATATTTCTAAAAAGCTTAATTTGAGCTGTCCTTGGATTTCCTTTATTCCTGTAGTGTCGTTTTTTTCTCTTGGTAAAATAGCTGAGCGCTATATCAAAAACGACGGCAGAAAATCTGCAAAATTTAGTATTTTGCTTTTATGCTTTGCAATACTCAGCTATTTATTGTTGTTTGCATTTTTCGCTGTTTTGATTATTGGAATTATCGGATTTTTAAGGCTAGTTAATACCAATATTGCAGATGATACAATGCTGACATCAGAAATTTTCTCGGTTTTAATTCCATCTGTAGTGATTTATTTGTTGGCATTTGCTGTATCAGTTACATACAGTGTGCTTTATTACATTGCTTTATGGCGCATATTTGCAATGTTAAATTATGCAAATGCTACTCTGTATTTAGTTCTTTCAATTTTCTTTGGTTTCTTAGCACCTATATTTATTTTTGTTATAAGAAATAAAGAGCCAAAATTCACCTATGGGGAAAGAATGGGTTTTGAGCCGATATTGGAATTTGAAGAAGCTACAAATAATGAAAAATAATAAAAAAGGGTCGACAAAATCGGCCCTTTAATTTTAGGTGAAAAAATGGATAAAAAATTTATGCTTGAAGCAATAAAAGAGGCTAAAATTGCCGCTCGTGGCGGTGAAGTGCCTGTAGGCGCGGTAATAGTTAAGGACGGCGAAATAATAGCAAAGGGCAGAAACGAGCGCGAAAAAAAGCAAAATGCCCTTTCCCATGCAGAAATTGAGGCTATTAATAATGCTTGCAAAAAACTCGGCAGCTGGCGGCTTGACGGATGTGAAATGTATGTCACACTGGAGCCTTGCCCTATGTGCGCGGGCGCAATTATTAATTCAAGAATTAAAACTTTGGTTTTTGGTGCGTACGACAGTAAAATGGGCAGTATTGACAGCGTTGTAAACCTTTGCGATTATCCGTATAACCACAAAGTAGAAGTTTACGGCGGAATTTGTGAGGATGATTGTCTTTCAGTTTTAAAACAATTTTTTGAAGAATTAAGAAAAGCTTGATGTTTTTTTAAACATCAAGCTTTCAGACTGTCGAAAAAGTCCAGTTTTCACTGGGCTTTTTCTGCGTTTTATGGTATAATAAAGTTGGTGATAAAAATGATAGTAAAAGACAGAATACATAGAGACCAGCTTGAAATGTTCAGCATAGAAGAATTTGTACCGGCAGACCACTTACTAAGAAAAATAGACAGTGCGGTAGATTTTATACATATATACGACTTGGTTGAAGATTTATACTGTAAAGATAACGGAAGACCGAGCATAGACCCGGTTGTAATATTTAAAATGGTGTTAATACAGCATATATATGGAATACCGTCGCTTAGAAGAACGGTTGAAGAAATTAATATGAATGTAGCTTATCGTTGGTTTTTGGGTTATTTAATGAATGAACCGATACCGCACTTTTCTACAATAAGCTATAACTTCAAGC
>CAZNTP010000113.1:0-4508 GCA_964575985.1 uncultured Ruminococcus sp.
CGTTGAGTTTATGAAGAAGTTTGAGGAGGAAAACGCATAATGTTTAAGATTAAAACCTATAATAAAATTTCTAAAAGCGGTTTAGAGGTTTTTGATGACAAGTATACCATCGGTGACGAGGTAGAAAATGCTGACGGTGCCATAGTTCGTTCTGCCGCTTTACACGATGAGGTTTTTCCTGAAACCTTAAAGGCAATAGCTAGAGCAGGTGCAGGCACAAACAATATCCCGATTGACCGTTGCAGTGAGCAGGGTATAGTTGTTTTCAATACCCCAGGTGCTAACGCAAACGCTGTTAAAGAGCTTGTAATTGCAGGGTTACTTATTTCTTCCCGCCGAGTAATTTCTGGTATTGAGTGGGCTAAAACCTTAAAGGGTGAGGGCGATGCCGTAGCAAAGCTTGTTGAAAAAGGCAAGGGCGCATTCGGCGGTCCCGAAATTAAGGGCAAGTCTTTAGGTGTTATCGGTCTTGGTGCTATCGGTGTTATGGTTGCAAATGCCGCTAACCACCTTGGTATGAAGGTTTACGGTTATGACCCCTATCTTTCGGTAAAATCTGCTTGGAACCTTAACCACAACGCAGTTTATATTAATGATATAAACGAAATTTTTGCAAAGTGTGATTATATTACAATCCACGTGCCGCTAACAGACAACACTAAAAACCTTGTAAATACCGATACTATCGCTAAGATGAAGGACGGAGTAAGAATTCTTAACTACTCACGTGCAGGTCTTGTTAACAGTGATGCTATTAAAGCTGCTTTAGAGTCGGGCAAGGTTGCCGCTTATGTTACTGATTTCCCCACAGAAGAGGTGCTTGACGTTGACGGTGTAATTGCAATACCTCACCTTGGCGCATCCACCCCCGAATCTGAGGATAACTGCGCATCTATGGCAGCAAATGAGCTTATCGATTATATTGAAAACGGTAACATTGTAAATTCTGTAAATCTTCCCGAGGTTACAATGCCCAGAAGCGGAGAACACAGAATTTGTGTAATCCACAAGAATATTCCTAATATGATTACCGCTATTGCAGGTATTTTCGCTGATGACGGTGTTAACATTGAGAATATGCTTAATAAGTCCCGTGGTGACTATGCATATACAATGCTTGATACAGGTGCGGCTGATACCGAGACAGTGGCTAAGGAAATTGCCGCTATTGACGGTGTTATTAAGGTAAGAGTAATTTAATTTGTTTTATTTTATGGGCGGATGCATAGCATCCGCCCGTTTAAAGTTGAAATTATTAAAATTTATAGCTTTTTTCGTAGAAAAAACCTTGACAAATTAGTGCAGGATAGATATAATAATCATTGTGACATTAGAGGTGAAAGTATGATTATTGATTTAAAACGAATTTTCGTGAATGATAATTCATCTTTGACCGTAGACTATTCGTTGGATTTAAGCACGGTAGAATACTTAGGTGAATTTCCGCTCAAAACACCTGTTAGTATAAGCGGTGCGGTTTCCAACAGTGCGAGTCTCGTTAGGTTAGAGGCTGATATTTCTTATGAATATGAAGCCCCGTGCGACCGTTGCGGTAAAACATCCGTAGCAAAGCACACCGTTCAAATAGAAAAGTCGCTTGCAAGCTCTATTGAGGGCGAGGAGAGTGACACTATACTCTTAGTACCCGATATGAAGCTTGACTTGGACGAGCTTATTTATACCGAGGTAATGCTCAGTCTTCCTATGAAGCATCTGTGCAATGAAAACTGTAAGGGTATATGTTCTAAATGCGGTAAAAACCTGAACGATGGTAAGTGCGACTGTCCCGAAAGGGAAATTGACCCAAGGCTTGCCGCTCTTGCCGAATTACTTAATAATTAATTGATAATAACTTAAGGAGGTGCCAAAATGGCAGTACCGAAGAGAAAAACTTCTAAAGCAAGAAGAGATAAGAGAAGAAATAATTTATGGAAGCTCAGCGCTCCTACTTTGGTTAAATGTAGCTGTGGTGCTTATAAGCGCCCCCACAGACTTTGCGCTGCTTGCGGTCAGTACAACGGCCGTGAGGTTATTAAGGTTGGCGAATAATCTTACAATTTAGGGGAGGAGCAATCCTCCCCTTATTTTTTGTAACGGTAATTTTTAAAAAGAGGTGTTATTATGTCTGTTATAATTGAATCGGTAGTAAAGGGCAGTCCTGCATATAAGCATAGAATTAAGGCAGGGGATACCCTTATTTCTATTGACGGTAACGATATTATGGATGTTCTTGATTACCGTTTTTATCAGAATAACAGTGTAATTAACCTTGAATATATAAACACCAAGGGAAAGGTTAAAAAAGTAAAAATCAAGAAGAAGGAATATGATGAGATAGGCCTTTGTTTTTCCACCTATCTTATGGATGAAAAGCGTTCCTGCCGTAATAAATGTATTTTTTGCTTTATTGACCAGTTACCTAAAGGACTTCGCGAAACCTTATATTTTAAGGATGATGACTCGCGTCTTTCTTTCCTTTTCGGCAATTACATAACCCTTACCAATATTACCGAGCATGAGGTCGAGCGCATAATTAATATGCACATAAGCCCGATTAATATTTCCGTTCATACAACCAACCCAGAGCTTAGAGTAAAAATGATGAATAATAAAAATGCGGGCAAGGTTTTAGATATTATAAAACGTTTTAATGATGCAGGTATTAAAATTAATTGCCAAATGGTTTTGGTGCCGGGAATTAATGACGGTAAAGAACTTGAGAGAACACTTAGCGATTTAACAGCGCTAGAGAATGACGAGTGTATTGCCGCGGTTCCAGTTGGTCTTACAGGTCATAGAGATGGCTTAGCCGAGCTTAAACCCTTTAATAAAGAAACTGCGAAGTCTGTACTTGAAATTATCGATAAATTCGGTGAAGAATGTATAGAAAAGTACGGTGAACGCAGGGTTTACGGTGCGGATGAATTTTATATCTTAGCCGAAGAAAAAATGCCTGATGCCGAGTTCTATGGAGAGTTTTTACAGCTTGAAAACGGGGTGGGCTTAGTACCGCTTCTGATTGATGAAGTAAATAAAGCAATAGAAGAATGTGATTATAACCTTAAAAATAAGCGCATAATTACTATTGCTACGGGTGAGGCGGCTTATCCTTTTATTAGAGAAATAGTTGACAAAATCATTCTCAAGTGGGATAATTTGGAATGTAGGGTAAGACCTATAAAAAACAATTTCTTTGGCGGTAAGATAACCGTTGCAGGACTTGTTACCGCAACCGATATTGAAGACCAGCTGAAAGACGAGTGTTTAGGTGAAGAATTGCTTATACCCTCGGTAATGCTTCGCGACGGCGGAGATATGTTTCTTGACAGTGTGACAGTAACCGAACTGTCAGAAAAGCTTAACGTAACTATAACCCCGGTTAATAATGACGGATATGAGCTTTTAGATGCAATTTTAGGCATAAAGTAAAGGAGTAAATTATGGCAAAACCTATTGTTGCCGTTGTGGGCAGACCAAATGTGGGTAAATCTACATTATTTAATAAAATAATAGGTAAAAGGCTTTCTATTGTTGACGACACCCCGGGTGTTACCCGTGACCGTATTTACGGGGACGCTGAGTGGTTAGGCAGAAAGCTTATGCTTGTTGATACAGGCGGTATTGAGCCTAAGACAGATGACATAATTTTAAGCAGTATGCGTGCCCAAGCACAGCTTGCTATTGATACAGCATCTGTAATTATATTTGTTACCGATATTAAAAGCGGTGTTACCGCCGCTGATGAAGAGGTTGCCGCAATGCTAAGGCGTAGCGGTAAGCCGATAGTTCTTTGCGTTAATAAATGCGATAAAATAGGTGATACCCCCTCTGAATTTTATGAGTTTTATAACCTTGGAATTGGTGACCCCATTGCCGTTTCCTCCGTTCACGGTACAGGTACAGGTGATTTGCTTGATGCAGTTATTGAAAATATCCCTGTAGAAGAATTTGAGGATGAGGAAGAGGATATCATAAATGTTGCTGTTATAGGTAAGCCAAATGCGGGTAAATCCTCACTTATTAACAATATTGCTGGCGAGGAGCGTTCTATCGTTTCGAGCATTGCAGGCACTACAAGAGATGCTATTGATACAAGAATAGATAAAAACGGCGCAAAATATAATTTTATTGATACTGCGGGGCTCAGACGTAAATCCAAGGTTGAGGATAAAATCGAAAAATACAGTGTGCTTAGAGCTAAAATGGCTATTGAGCGCGCCGATGTTTGCGTTATTATGATTGACGGTGTGGACGGATTTACAGAGCAGGACTCAAAGGTTGCAGGTCTGGCTCTCGAAGAGGGCAAGGCGTGTATTATTGCGGTTAATAAATGGGATGCTGTCGAAAAGGACGGCACTACTATGGATAGCTACCGTAAAAAGCTTATGAAGGACTTTTCCTTTATGTCCTATGCGCCTATTCTCTTTATTTCTGCAAAAACAGGTCAAAGGGTTGAACGCCTTTTTGAGCTTATTAAATATGTACACGAGCAGAACACAATGCGTATT
>CAZNTP010000114.1:0-4483 GCA_964575985.1 uncultured Ruminococcus sp.
GAATACTTTTGCTCTTTGCAGTTTTCTGCCGTTTTGCGATTGCGTACAAAGATTTCCGCACGGAAGTCTTCTATTTTTTGCAAAAAATTTGGGCTACCTCACTTTTTCTTAGTGAGACAGCCCCTTTTTTATTATATTATTCGAAATCTTAATTTCCAACACTGCACCCCCTAAACGACAAGGGCTACGCCCTTGACTCTATAAAAATGCAGAAACAGCACATATTAAAAATTTAATCTATTTAATTTCGGGTTCAAGATTATTAAATTCATCAGTATTAAAGAATTCTGCAAGTGTAATTCCTAAACCATCACAGAGTATTTTTATTGTAATAATTTTTGGGTTTTGACTTCTGCCGTATAAAATTGCTTTTAATGAAGATGGCGGTAATGCACATATAGTGGCTAACTTGTTAATAGTTATATTTCTTTCGCCACATAATTTTAAAATCCTATTTTTAATTGCTGTTAATGTATCCATATTTATTTTTCTCTTCCAAACAGATAGTCCAAAGATACTTTTAAAACTTTTGAAATAGCATCAATTTCTATATCGGTTATTGCTCGTTCGCCATTTTCAATTCTGGAAATAGAGCCGCGGCAGACATAGACAGCCATTAATTCCAACTTGTTGGATAATTGTTGTTGACTCAAATTTGCATTGATTCTGGCTTCCTTAATGCGTTTGCCAATAATATTTGATTGCTCATTTTCTACAATTCTTTTCATATTTACACCACTTTTGTCTTGAAATTGGACAATAATAGTGTATACTGTTATATAGAAAATATCGTCCTACTGGTAGGACAAAGGCCAGGTGAATTATGAAAATAGCAATAATAGGTTCAAGAAACTTAAAGGTTTTAGATTTGGAAAAATATATACCTGAGGGCACTACCGAAATAGTTTCAGGCGGAGCAAGAGGTATAGACAGCTGTGCTAAAGAATATGCCGTAAAAAACAAAATAAAAATAACGGAGTTTCTGCCGGAATATGACAAATACGGCAGAGTAGCTCCGTTAAAACGTAACGATTTAATTATAGACTATTCAGATATGGTTTTAGCTTTTTGGGATGGTAAGTCAAGAGGCACTAAATATGTGATTGATAAGTGCAAATGCAAAGATAAACCAATAAAAATCTATATAGCTAATAAAAGCTAAATAAATTAATGTTTGTGTGGTAAATATTTAGAAAAAATCAAAAGCCGCAATGATCCATCTGCAGTAGCGCGCGGCTTAGATTATATCATATACCTCAACAATACCGCTTTTGTGGTAGAGTGAGGGTGTGATAAGCAGAGAATAGCCTCTGCCTGCATCGGCTGTCCATTCTACTGGCTTGTGTCTCGGTACTGCTGTAGCGCCGAGCAGCATCATAATAGCGCCGCCGTGCATTATAACACCAGCATTTTCTATGCCTTTATCCAACATATCAAGAACAATTTGGTTAAGTCCTACGCAAAGCCTTTTTATAAAGTCGGTATTGCTCTCACCCTCGGGTGCAGTGTCAAGTTTGCCCGAAGCCCATTTTAAAAAGTCGGGATTATTTTCAAGCTCGTAAGCGGTTTTGCTCTCAAAGATACCGAAATCATATTCGGTAAGATTTTCAACACCTATAATTTCTTTATCGGGGAAAAGCACCGCGCCTGTTTGCTTAGCCCGAAGCATAGGACTTGAATATAGGCGCTCTATCTCGGGGTATTCCATATTTTCCTTTAAAAGCCTAAGCTCATTAAGACCCTCGGGGGAGAGTGGCATATCGGTTTTAGAGCCTATATACTGACCTAAAACATTGGCATCGGTAGCGCCGTGGCGTATTAAGTGTATTTTAAGTGTTCTCATATTTCACACTCCAATAATTCTGTAATAATACTGTTGGATAAAAGCATTCCTTTATTCGTAAGGGAAATATTTTTGTCCGTAATATTTAAAAGTCCTGCCTTTTCAAAAAGGAGGCATTTCTGCAAAAATTCTTCTGAAAGCGATGTGCCGAAGCTATTTTGGTATTCGGCAAAGGAAATACCGCTTTTGAGCCGCAGGCGAAGCATTATAAACTCCTCTTTGCCGCCGCTTTCACCGTCACCAAGCGGGCTATTGCCCGAGACAAACGCCTTTAAATCGTTTGGGTAGTAAAAGCGTTTTCCGTCAACTGCAGAGTGAGCCGATGGACCTAGCCCCAAATAATCGGTGCCGTTCCAGTATTTAAGATTATGGCGGCTTTGGTATCCCTCTTTAGAAAAGTTTGAAATCTCATAATGATTATAGCCGTTTTTCTCAAAAAAATCCGACATAATAAGGTACTGTTCTGCCAATGCGTCATCATCAGGAAACTCAAGTTTTTCTCTTTCGGCATAAAATGCGGTTTTTTCTTCAATCTTTAGCATATAAGCCGAGATGTGCTCAGGGTCTAGAGATTTTATAAACTCAAGATTATATTTAAGGGTATCGTGTGTAGAAAAGGGCAGACCTATCATAATATCAAGCGACAAATTACGGAAACCCATTTTGCGAGCCAGGGTTACGGTTTTCTCGGTATTGGCGGCAGTATGTGTTCTTCCCAATAACTTAAGTTCTGTATCACTGCCGCTTTGAGCGCCTATTGACAGGCGGCTTATCCCCGCCGTTTTTGCATATTCCAAAAGAGCCTCACTGTTTGAGGCGGGGTTTAGCTCTAAGGTGATTTCACTGTCATCACAAATATTAAAAGAGCTTTTCACCTCATTTAAAAGGGTGGGGAGTCTGTGCGCCAACAGGGAGGGTGTACCGCCGCCTAAATAAACAGTATCAATGGGGCGGTTAAATTTGCCGCCCCATTGGTTTATAGATCTTATTAGTGCAGTTGTGTAATTATCAAGCAATTCTTCTGTTACAAAGGAAGAATAAAAATTACAGTATTTGCACTTTTTTTCGCAAAAGGGAATATGTAGGTAAAGCCCTGCCTTATTAGTCAAGGATTTCACCGGTGCAGCTACCGGGTACGCAAGCGGCATTAGCCTCATCAGTATCGATATGCATTGCAAGAGCGTAGCTGTCGCTAACGCGTGCTACAACATCGCCGAAAACTAAAGCTCTGCCTTCGGTAGGAATTTTAACAGATACAATCTGCTTATCTGTGATGCCGTATTTTTCAGCATCAGCAACGGTCATATGTATATGACGCTTTGCAGCGATTACACCCTCAGTAATTTCAACCTCGCCTGCAGGACCTATAAGCTTGCAAGCACCTGTGCCCTTAATGTCACCCGATTCTCTGATAGGAGCGGTAACACCGATAGAGCGAGCATCTGTAAGAGAAAGCTCAACCTGAGTGTCAGGACGAACAGGACCGAGGATAGAAGCCTTGAGGCTGCCCTTAGCGCCTACAACGGTAACCTTTTCCTCACAAGCGAACTGACCGGGCTGTGAAAGGTCCTTTTTATTGGTGAGCTCATAGCCCTCACCGAAAAGAATATCAAGGTCCTTACGGGATACGTGCACGTGACGTGCAGAAATTTCAACTAAAACTGGCTTTTGCATTTTGAAAACTCCTTTATTTGATTTACAATATAATTGTACCATATTTTTGCAGGTTTTCAAGTGCTAAAACTGCAAAATAATTAATATTATTATATGTGTTCATAATTTGTTCAAAAAAGAGTTGTTTTTTGAGCTTAAATGTGATAATATAATATTATTAAATGTAGAAAAATGTCGTAAAACGGCGGATGGGAGTTACTATGAGAGCTGACGGAAAAAAGCTTAAGAATATAGACCCTATGTATAATGTAGCGGCGCACATAATGAGCAAGCGCACTGACGCTATGAATATGATAACAATTGATATACCTTATGATCCTATGCAGGATTATCTGAATGTTAAGCGCAAGCAGGGGATAACACTAAGCCACATGTCTATTTTAGTGGCGGCTTATCTCAGAACTGCGGCAGAATTCCCCGAGCTTAACCGCTTTATTGTTAACAACAAGGCTTATGCCAGAAACGAGTATGCCATTGCAATGGTGGTTTTAAAGAGCGGTCAGGCAGACCACGGCACAATGTCTAAAATGTATTTTAATAATACCGATACTATTTTTGATGTACATAAAAAGATTGAAGATTATGTTACTGAAAACCGCGAGTCGCCCGAAAACAACGGCACCGAAAAAATGATTAAGTTCCTTTTAAGTATTCCCGGGCTTCTTCGTTGGGGTGTGAAATTCTTCAAATTGCTTGACAGATACGGTCTGCTTCCTAAATTTGTTATTAATATGTCGCCATTCCATAACAGTTTGGTTATTTCAAATCTTATATCTATCAGAACAAATCATATTTATCATCACTGCTATGAATTCGGCACAACAAGTCTTTTCATAACAATGGGTAATCTCAGGGAAGTGCCCAAGCGCAAAAACGGCGAGATTGTTTTTGAGCGTTCAATACCGCTCGGTATTGTAATGGATGAACGCATTTGTTCGGGTAGCTCTTTTGCTATGGCTTTCGGAA
>CAZNTP010000115.1:0-4466 GCA_964575985.1 uncultured Ruminococcus sp.
GAATGTCATCAAAATAGGCTTCCCCGTAGTTTGCTGAATAGTTGCAGGAAATATCTATTTTTTCAACCTCAAGATATTTAGATTTAGAAAATTCTACCGAAGCAAACTGCCAATTATTTACATAGGGCGGAAATTCTGCTGTATATTTTTCGTTTGTACCGTCAGTATAGTAGATGGTGGCGCAAATATTACAATATGCATCATCGTTGCCGTATCTTTCGTGATTTGATACGCCATCGAATTGAGCCCAGCCTGAAAGTACAAAGGTTTCTCTGGTGCTTTGAGCTTTTTTAATATTGGTTACGGTGTGTTCTGCACCACGGCCAAGGTCTATTATACCCTCGGCAAAAAGCACAGTGTTTTTAGTATTGATGTCTTTGATTTCACAGCTATATAATTCCCAACCCTCTTCACCACGCTCAAATCCACCGTTCAGTACTATATTGTAAGCACTGGCAAAACTACACTTTTCAAACTGGACGGCATCAAAATATGCTTCGCCCATGCCGTCTGTAAGTAAACAAATTTTTACAGGCATTTCTTCTGTAATATTTACCGAGGCTGTAAGACGTACAAAACCTAAAGAGGTATCGTTAATACGGTCACTAATGCCGAGTACAGTATCGTCTAATGCGTTTAGAATGGCAATATATGCGCCGTTATTCGCAGCCCCTGTATATGCGGTGTTAACCTTAACATAGGCAGATAGGGTATATTCACCCGCAGAAAGAGTGGATATGTTTTGGCAAGCACCTACTTTATCTGTGGAACTGCCCGAAGTGATTTTCAGCGCATTAGCACCGTATTTTGCATTGCTTTCATCGGTTATGATAGATAGTGAGTCCGCTTCATTATTCGGCATAGCAGACCAATTATCTAACGAATTAAAGTTATGGTTATTTGCTAAGTTTTTAATAGTATTATTGCCTGATTCACCGCTTAAATTAGGGTGCTCACTGCTTCCGTCATCTACATAGTCGTCATCGGTATATGAATATTCATTAATTACATTACCGTCTTTATCAAAGCAGTAAACAGTATTTACCGCAGTTCCCACAGCTTCGCTATCCGAAGCGTCAAGCTCTGTTTCAGCACGAAGAACTGTTCTGTTCGCCGCGGCAGAATATTTGAGCGAGGTGCTGACGGTCTTTTCGGTAATATAGTCATGGGACCAATGTTCAGTAATTTTTGTAACACGGTTGTTTAGCGTGTCATACACACAGGTATAGCTGGGTGTGTAGTTTTTATCAAATAAAGTGATTTGATGTCCGCTATCCTCTGTGATGTAATGCTCTAATATATTACCGTCAGGGAAATTGAACTTTTTAGTATAGAAATCACCTAGATACTCGTATGAAATTTTTGAGCTGTCAGGCGCGGTGATTGAGATAAGGCGCATCGAAGCCTCATCATTGCTTTCATATTCAAATGTAAAGCTTCTGCCTGCACCGTCGGTAACAGCGGTAATTCTGCCGTCAACATAGGTGATATTCATACTGTTGCCGAATTTATCGGTAATACTTACAAGCCTGTTGTCATTATCAAAGAGATATTTATTGTCCGACATTGTAAGGGTGCGTGTGCTTGGGTCGTATACGGTTTCGCTATCCTCGGCATCCTGATAAAGTGTATATTCCGTACCGTTTTCGGTTTTTGTGAAAGCGGAAAAGATATGCTCGTTACCGCTTTCGTCAGCGTAAATATAGCAGTCATTATCAGAATTGTAAATCATACTCTGCATAATATTAAGCTTCCAACCAAGACCTAAATCCATTGCGCTAAAGTTGGCAGTATTAATTTTATCCGTTTCATTATCAGAATAAGTATAACACTGTTTACATAAAGAACTGTTATATATTTGCTTAATTGTAACAGGCATACGGTTACCGCCCCAAGCAAATTCCTCTGCTTCAAACATAAGGTGACCTGTCTGTAAATCAACCATTGAACTGCCAAATCTGCCGAATTCGTTTGTATGATAATGACGTGAACTGTTAAAACCTATACTATTTTCATAAGTAAGGTTTAGAACGGGTGCATATACAGTGCCGTTATTACCGCAGAAAGTAATGCCTGCGTCCTTATATTCTTCCATAAGCTGTAGAACAAAATTTATTGTTATAGTGTTTGAAGACGTATTAGAACTAAAACTATTAAAATGTTCATCCAGTATTTTGAGCAGGTCAAAACTGCATATTAAGTCAACAGGATTATCAAACGGTACAGTTAAATAGTCTATAAGCTTTCCGTTGTATGCGGGTGTACACTCGCCCTCGGTGATATCCTCAGTTACGTGATAAAGCGCGAGTTTTGGAAGTAATGGAAAATGCTCCTCATTATTATAGGTTTGAAGAACTTTCATTACAAGCTCAGCTTTTTTAATGTGCGGATTATTCGGTAATTTCGGTATATTAAGGTTTATATACACTCGCTTACCGTTTTCATCGCTGCTCATTCTGCCAACTGTGACCGAAGAATCCTCCGCGTCGGTCATAGTGTTTGCTTCCCAGCTATATAGGGTTATAGCTGAGCCGTTTACAGTAATTTCATTGTTTTTTTGCATAGTGATTTTCCTTTCAAATTTATTTTTTTAATTGCAATTAAAAATTTGGATTTTTAATCCTACCTTTTATTTTGCGTATTATGGCACCGCCATTCACCGACATATTTGAAAGGAAACAGTATTTTATAAAAAATTATTGTTGTATAAGCGCAAAAAACCGCTTCGCTGTTTAGTGAAGCGGTTTTAAAATTCGTTATAATGTGATATTGGATTGTTTTATGAAACTGAAGCGCCCCTTGTTAAAGGGGAGAGGGCCGCGCGTGAGCGTGGCGAGGGGATTTTGTTAACCGACAATACTCTCGTAAACCTCATCAAATTCCTTTTTTGCGGCATCTGCCTTATCTGTGTTAGCGGCAATTTGCTCGCGTGTGGCATTGAGGGAAGTCATCATTCTGTCGACCTCGGCAATAAAATCGTCCGATGTTTTAGAAATGTGTTGACGTAACTCCTGCAAAGAGGTATGTGCTTCATCAATGGTATAAAGATTGCGGCTAACCTCTTCATTGGAAATTCGCGCGCTTTCCTCGGAATTGCTTATAATTGCCTGAGCGTTTGTTTGAGCTACAAGATAAAGCTTACCTATATTTTCAGAAAGTCTTTCAATTTCCTCATACTTTGCGGTAAACTCACTAAGCTTACGGTCTAGCTCCTGCTTTTCAGCCTCAAGCTTTTCGGTAACCTCCTTAGCGGTATCAAGCTCGCTTAAAAGCTCATCAACACGACTGTTGAGTTTCTTTTCCTTTTGAACAAAGGATTTATGTGTTTTTTCTATATACTCGGTAACATCCGAGCAATTAAAGCCAAAAAGACTCTTTTTAAAACCAACCGACATTTTAAACCGTCCTTATTTTTAAAGTGTATAAAAGTATAACACAATTTTTTTAAAAAAACAATAGCAAATTAAAATCGCGTTATTAAAACTTATTTTAATTTGACTTTTTCACTTATAAATAGTAATATATTTGTTAGTATTTATTTGTGGAGAAGATTATGGATTATTTAAAGCTAAGACGTGAAGTTATTAAAAAATATTTTGGCAGAATGAATGACCGTCAGTTTGAAGCAGTGACTACTGTTAACGGTCCTTTACTCGTTTTGGCGGGTGCGGGTAGCGGAAAAACTACCGTTCTCGTTAACCGCATATTAAACCTTATAAAATTCGGTGACGCTTATAACAGTGATTATATACCCGATACCGCTGATTTTGATATTAAGGTAGCAGAGGCTTTTTTAAACGGTGAAGCTGATGATATTCCCAACGGCGCTTTAGGTGTTTCTGCGGCAAAGCCGTGGCAGATTTTGGCTATTACATTTACGAATAAGGCGGCAGGGGAATTAAAGGAACGTATCGCGGCGCGACTGGGTTCTGATGCACAGGACATCTGGGCAGGTACATTCCACTCGGTTTGCGGCAAAATTTTAAGAAAATATGCCGATTTATTAGGTTATACCTCGCATTTTACTATTTACGATACCGACGACCAACGCAGACTTATGAAAGAAATTATGAAGCAACATAATGTTGACGATAAGTTTGTGCCGCATAAATCCGCCTTATCCGCTATTTCTAGCGCTAAAGACAAGCTGATTTCACCCGAGGAATATATGGCTTCTATAAGTGGGGGAGACTACCGTCAAAAAATCATAGCAGAGCTTTACTCGCTTTACCAAAAGGCGCTCAAAAAAGCCGATGCAATGGATTTTGACGATATGATTGTTAAAACGGTTGAATTGCTTGATAAAAATGTGGATGTTCTTGAGTATTATACCAACAAATTCCGCTATGTTATGGTGGACGAATATCAGGATACAAACCATGCGCAGTATGTACTTGTAAGCCTTTTAGCATCAGGCAAAAACAATATTTGCGTTGTTGGTGACGACGACCAGAGTATCTACCGTT
>CAZNTP010000116.1:0-4347 GCA_964575985.1 uncultured Ruminococcus sp.
AACCACCCCCGGTGGCCGCGCACTTAAATTCTACGCGAGTGTAAGAATTGATGTTCGCAAGGGCGACACTATTAAAGAGGGCAGTGACATTATAGGTGTTCACACAAGGGCTAAGATTGTTAAGAACAAGGTGGCACCGCCCTTTAAGACTGCCGAATTTGATATTATGTACGGAACAGGTATTTCACACACAGGCGAGATTGTGGATGCCGGTGTTGAGCTAGGTATACTTAAAAAATCAGGCGCTTGGTTCTATTATGGTGAAACAAGACTCGGTCAGGGCAGAGACAATGTTAAAAAGCTATTTGAGGATAATCCTGAGTTTGCCGCTGAGATTGAGGAAAAGATTATGGCGGCCGTTATCGAGGGTAATGAAATAGGCAATGTGCCTGCAGTAGATTTAGCAGGCGAGGATGACATCGCAATTATGCCCGAGGAGCCGACCAACAGACCTAGAAAAACGGTTGATATTGATATTGCAGTTGACGAATAATGATAATTTCTGTAATTAAGCCCGATAAAAAGCATCTGACTAAAATTACATTTGAGTGTGGCACCGAAATTCTTATTGATAATGACGTTTTAGCCGAAGCGGGTCTAACAGTCGGAAGAACGCTTACCGATGAGGAATTAGAGGAATTAAGGTATAATTCTGATTACAAGCGTGCCAAAAGCCGCGCGCTTTGGTATTTGGACCGAATGGATTATACCGAAAAAGCGCTTTACGAAAAGCTTTTAAAAGCAGGCTTTGCCAGACGTGTCTCTGCGGCGGTAATGGCAAGATTTTGCGAATTAGGTGTTGTAGACGACCGCCGTTATGCCGAAAGGTTTAGAGACAGGTTATGGGATAACAATGTCTCCCCCAGAGAAGCCATGCACAAAATGCTTTTAAAGGGTGTGCCCTATGATTTAGCAAAGGAAATGCTAGAGAGCAGTGAAACCGACGAGGAAGAGCAGATTAAAAATCTGTTAGAGGGCAAATATGCCTATAAGCTTACACAGGAAAATGGCATAGAAAAGGTTTATGCCGCCTTGGTGAGAAAGGGCTTTTCCTATGCTTCGGTCAGAGCGGCTATGAAAAAATATATTGAAGAACTTGAATTTTGCGAGGAATAATAGATGTACAAGGTTTGTATGGTGTCACTTGGGTGTCCTAAAAATCAAGTAGATGCCGAAATGATGCTAAAGCTTTTAAGCGACGGCGGACTCGAAATTTGCAGTGCTGAGGCCGAGGCTGATGCTATTATTATTAACACCTGCGGTTTTATAGAGTCGGCTAAGGCAGAGGCTATTGAGAATATACTTGAAGCCGCAGAATATAAAAAGGACGGTAGTCTTAAAGCCTTGATTGTAACGGGCTGTCTTGCAGAGCGCTACCGTGACGATGTAACCGAGGAAATACCCGAGGTTGATGTTTGTGTAGGAATTGGCTCTAACAGCAAAATAGCCGAGATAGTTATAAATGCAATTGAGGGTAAGAGGGAAAATTTTTACGGAGAGAAAACCGACCTTGATTTAAACGGCGAGCGTATTTTAGGTGGGTATCCCTTTAGCACCTATCTTAAAATAGCTGACGGCTGTGATAACTGCTGTACCTATTGTGCAATACCGAAAATAAGAGGCAGAATGAGAAGCCGCACTATTGAGGACTGCGTAAACGAGGCTAAAAAATTAGCCAAGAGCGGTGTTAAGGAGTTAATTGTTGTAGCTCAGGATACTACCGCCTATGGTGAGGATATTTACGGTGAGTCAAAGCTTCCCGAGCTTCTTACCAAGCTTGCTAAAATAGACGGTCTTCATTGGATACGTACGCTTTATACCTATCCCGACCGTATTACTGATGAGCTTTTAAATGTTATTGCAAGTGAAGAAAAGCTTGTAAAATACTTAGATATACCAATTCAGCATGTAAACAGTGAAATTTTAAAGAAAATGAACCGAAAGGGCGACTATGAGAGCCTCTCGGAACTGATTGACAGAATAAGGGCAAAAATTCCTAAAATAACCCTTAGAACTACACTTATTACAGGTTTTCCCGGCGAGACCGATGAGCAATTTGGCGAAATGGCAGAGTTTGTAAAGGAAAAACGCTTTGACCGACTAGGTTGTTTTACCTATTCTGCCGAGGAGGGTACCCTCGCCGCCGAGTTTGACGGTCAGATAGACGAGCAGGTGAAAACTGACCGAATGGAAAACATAATGGAAATGCAGATGACCATTGCGGCCGAAAAGAATGAAGAAAAAGCGGGGACGCTTACAGAGGTGCTGATAGAGGGTTGGGACGACTACATAAAATGTTATTTTGGAAGAACTGTAGCCGATGCGCCCGAGGTTGACGGAAAAATTTTCTTTATGTCACATAAAGCCCTTAAGATAGGCGACTTTGCGAAGGTGCGAATTAACGACTGTATAGATTACGATTTGTTAGGAGAATTGGAAGAATGAATACACCGAATAAATTAACATTGGCACGAATGATAGCAACCCCTATTTTTATGGCGGTAATGCTTATAAACTTTCCTTTTCATTATGTAGTATCCCTTGTTTTGTTTATTGCCGCATCGCTTACAGATATGATTGACGGACAAATGGCAAGAAAGTATAATATGGTAACCGATTTCGGCAAATTTATGGACCCCTTGGCTGATAAGATGCTTACAACCAGCGCTTATCTTGGCTTTATGTTTATTTACGGCGGAACTAAATTCAGCTGGCATATAGTTATAATAACCTTTATTGTACTTTTCAGAGAATTTGCCGTTTCCTCTATCCGTTTGGTAGCGGTAACCGCAGGCGGTAAGGTTGTTGCGGCTAATATGTGGGGCAAATGCAAAACTGTAAGCCAGATGGCAGGAATTATTTTAGCATTATTTGTATATGCTTTAAATGAATTCATACCGCTTTCAGCTAATGTATTTGCGGTTCTTGATATAGTTATAATTGCTCTTTTCTGGCTTTCTGCCATTCTTTGCGTTATTTCGGGGGCAATCTATATCTACGGCGGCAGAGAATATATAGCACAGGCTAAATAGTAGGTGACAAATTTGTTTAACAGATTGAAAGAGGATATAAAGGCCTTTCGCGACCGAGACCCTGCGGCTAAAAGCAATTTGGAGATAATGTTTTTGTACCCCGGCTTTAAGGCTATAAGAATGCACCGCCGTGCACATTTTTATTATAAGCACGGTTGGCTCTTCTTAGCGCGTTATGTGTCACAAAGGGCGGCGCGCAAAACGGGTATAGAAATTCACCCCGGTGCTACTATCGGAAGACGCTTGGTTATTGACCACGGTACAGGTATTGTTATAGGTGAGACCACCGAAATCGGTGATGATGTACTGATTTATCAGGGTGTTACCTTGGGTGGTACGGGTAAGGATACAGGCAAACGCCACCCAACCATTGGCAATAATGTAATGATAAGCGCGGGCGCTAAGGTTTTAGGTCCCTTTAAAATAGGCGATAATTCGCGTGTGGCGGCAGGCGCGGTTGTGCTTGAAGAAGTACCCCCAAATTCTACTGTTGTGGGTGTTCCTGCGCGAGTTGTCCGTCAGGACGGTAGAAGGGTGCGTCAGCCTCTTGACCAAATTCACATTCCCGACCCTGTAAAGCTTAAGATGGATGATATGGAGCAACGTATTGGTGAGCTTGAGGGGTTACTAAGCAATCTAAAAGGAGAAAACTAAATGAAGATTTTTAATACTCTTACACGAAGCAAGGATGAATTTAAGCCCATAACCGAGGGCGAGGTTAAAATTTATGCCTGCGGACCTACAGTTTATAACTTCATTCACATAGGAAATGCCAGACCTCTTTGCGTTTTCGATGTTTTGCGCCGTTATTTTGAGTGGCGCGGTCTTAAGGTGAACTTTGTTCAGAACTTTACCGATATTGACGATAAGCTCATTAAAAAAGCAAATGAAGAGGGGATTACTGTACCTGAGGTTGCAGAAAGATATATTAAAGAATTCTGGACCGATGCTAAGGGACTTAATGTGAGAGAAGCTACCGTTCATCCAAGAGCTACCGAAAACATTGAGCAGATACAGGGTATAATTTCTTCACTTATAGAAAACGGTTATGCCTACGAGGCGGGCGGTGACGTCTATTATAGAGCTAAGAAGTTTGAGGGCTACGGAAAGCTTTCTCACCAGCCTCTAGAGGATTTAGAGGCTGGCGCCCGAATAGAAACAGGCGACATTAAGGAAGACCCAATGGATTTCTGCCTTTGGAAAGGAGCTAAGCCGGGTGAGCCATATTGGGAGTCACCTTGGGGTAACGGAAGACCCGGTTGGCATATTGAGTGCTCGGCTATGGCAGGAAGATATCTTGGTAAAACCATTGATA
>CAZNTP010000117.1:0-4217 GCA_964575985.1 uncultured Ruminococcus sp.
AAATCACCACCCTGTATACTTTATGTTGCAATTAGGCTGACAAGGGTCAGCCTAAGGGGGTTAATTTATGGACGATAAAAAAATTCTTATAGCCGATGATGAGGAACGCATTGTAGAGCTGGTATCCGATTTTTTAAATGCCGCAGGCTTAAAAACGGTTTCGGCCTTTGACGGCAAGCAGGCGCTCGATATTTTCAACTCTTCTATGGATGAGTTAGGTCTTGCCATAATCGATATTATGATGCCCGAAATTGACGGTTGGGCGCTCACAAAAGAAATAAGAAAAAAATCCGATATTCCAATAATTATGCTTTCCGCCCGTGCCGAAGAATTTGACCTTTTAGAAGGCTTTGCCGCAGGAATTGACGAATATGTAACAAAGCCATTCTCCCCCGCCGTACTTGTAAAGCGGGTTGAAGCTCTAATGAAGCGAAGCCAAGGTATTTCTTCTGTGACCGATACCGAAATCAAAGGGCTTTTTATCGATAACGATGCCTTTACCGCCTTTATTGACGGTAAGCCCTTAGAGCTTACCTTAAAGGAATTTGAGCTACTCTCCTACCTTAGCGAAAACGCAGGCCGAGTTCTTACCCGAGACCAACTGCTTAATGCAATTTGGGGCTATGATTATATTGGGGACACCAGAACCGTAGATTCTCATATAGCCCGTCTTCGCACAAAGCTCGGCGGTTACGGCGCCGCGCATTTAAAAACCATATACGGAATGGGGTATAAGCTTGAGCTTTAAGGGGCTAAAAAGTAAACTTTGGTTTAATATATTTATTCGTATTGCGGTAATTTTTGCGGTTTTTGTTATAATCCTCACACTTTCAAATGTAACCTTTTTAATAAACTTCTTTATCAGTGAGGAGAAAAACTCTTTAAAGGAGCAGCTGCTTGTTGTCAGCGAGTTGGATTTTTCAAATTCACAGCAGGTTATTAATACACTTTCCGAAATAAATGAAAAATATAATTTTGATGTTGAAATTTATAATTCATTTGGCTCTATTAAATACACCACCCACGGCGGTCAGATGCTTGACTTTTTTCAGCAAAATAACGACCGTTTTTCTATGTCCCATGAAGAAATGACCGTAATAGAAAGTGAGCAATTGTCCCAAGGCATTACCTTTGAAAAGGCTATTCGCCGCTTTGATAAAAACGAATATCTCCTCTGCCGCAAACAGCTTGGGGATGATTTGTTTGCCGAGGTCAGAGTACAAAAACAGTTAATAGCAAATTCTGCCGCAATAGCCAATGAATTTATTACAATAATATCTGCTGTTTGCTTTATAGTATCAATTTTTTGGGTGCTTATTTTTGCGCGCAAGTTTTCTCAGCCCATAGCCAACATGAACGAAATCACAAAGGATATGGCAGAGCTTAATTTTGAACGGCGCTTAACGGTTAACGGCAGTGACGAAATAGCTCAGCTTGCAGGCTCTATTAATAACCTGTCGGCTTCCCTTTCTACCGCTCTAAGTGATTTGCAATCCACCAATGCCAAGCTTAAAGACGAAATTGAGCTTGAACGCCAGCTCGATGTTATGCGCAGAGGATTTGTAGCAAACGTTTCCCACGAGCTTAAAACCCCTATTTCCATTATAAGCGGCTATGCCGAGGGTTTAAAGCTCGATATTAACCCAAAATCCCGTGAAAGCTACTGCAATACAATTATTGAGGAAAGTCAGCGAATGAACCGCTTGGTGCTAAGCCTCTTGGAGCTTTCACGTTATGAGTCCGGGCAAATACCCTTAAATAAAGAAACCTTTGATATATCACAGTTAGCATCCGATATGCTAACCCGTGTTTTTAAGGGTAAAAATATCAATACCGAGAATAATATTCCTAAAAACACCCTATGCTTTGCCGACGTTATGCAGATAGAACAGGTACTAAAATCCTTGCTTGAAAATGCCGCCGCGCATACGGCTGAGGGTGGCAAGGTCCACACAGAAAGCAGTGTTAAGGACGGATTACTTAGGATTTCAGTATTTAACACAGGTAAAAATATTTCGGATGAGCTTATGCCGCAAATCTGGCAGAGCTTTTTCAGGGGCGACACCTCACATAAGCGTGACAGCAGCCGTTTTGGGCTAGGTCTTTCAATAGTAGCGGCCGTTATGAAAATGCACGGTACCAACTGCGGTGTATATAATACTCCCGAAGGTGTCTGCTTCTGGTTTGAAACAGGATTGCCAAATGAATAAAATTTAAAATCCGAGAAGCAATGCTTCACGGATTTTTATTATTACATATTGTTTTGAATATATTCGGTAAGCTCACCGATTGTCTTTATATTTTCAATTTCCTCATCGGGAATTTCAACTTCGAATTCATCCTCGATAGACATAAGTAACTCTACAACATCCAAACTGTCGGCGCCCAGGTCCTTAGCAATGTTAGTGTCCATTGTCATTTCTTCTGCATCAGCATCAAGCTGCTCTGCTAAAATATTTTTTATTTTTTCAAATACCATAAACAAATTTCCTCCTGAAAAATCTACTCTTTAAAAGAGCCTAAAAAAATAATATGTTTTATTTTGGCATTTGTCAATAGATTTTTTAAATTTTTTTATAACTTTGCAAATTTATTCTATTAAAAGTGTAAAAAATGTTGCAAATTTTGAAGAATTACCGTATAATATTGAGGTATATACAAATATGAAAGGTGGGACGTGAGCGTAAGCATTTACTACGCTCTTACGTTATGGCTAAGGAAAAGCTCGTAAAATCAATAACCTCTATGGATGAGGATTTTGCTAAATGGTATACAGATGTCTGCATTAAGGCAGAGCTTATAGATTATTCTTCTGTAAAAGGTTGTATGATAATTCGCCCCTACGGTTACGCTATTTGGGAGAATATTCAGCGCCAGATGGACGATCGTTTTAAAGCTACGGGCGTTGAAAATGTTTATATGCCTATGTTTATTCCCGAAAGTCTTCTGCAAAAAGAAAAGGACCATGTTGAAGGCTTTGCACCTGAGGTAGCATGGGTAACCCATGGCGGTGAAGAAAAATTAGAGGAAAGAATGTGCGTGCGTCCTACCTCAGAAACCCTTTTCTGCGACCACTTTAAGAATATAGTTCACTCTTACCGCGATTTACCTAAGCTTTATAATCAGTGGTGCAGTGTTGTTCGTTGGGAGAAGACCACCCGTCCGTTCCTGCGCTCAAGAGAGTTTTTATGGCAAGAGGGACATACCCTACATGCTACCTATGAAGAAGCAGAGGCTAAAACCATACAGATGCTTAACGTATATGCTGAATTCGCCGAGAATGTTCTTGCAATGCCTGTAGTAAAGGGCGTAAAAACCGCTAAGGAGCGTTTTGCAGGCGCTGAGGATACTTATACTATTGAAGCTTTGATGCACGACGGTAAAGCTTTACAAAGCGGTACCTCGCATTTCTTCGGTGACGGCTTTGCTAAAGCGTTTGACATTGAATTCACCGATAAGAATAATAATATCACTCACCCCTTCCAGACCTCTTGGGGTACTACAACCCGTCTTATAGGGGCTATTATTATGACCCACGGTGACGATAGCGGTCTGGTGCTACCCCCTGCAGTAGCACCCATTCAGGCGGTAATCGTTCCTATCGCCACACATAAAGAGGGCGTGTTAGACAAAGCAAACGAGATTTACGAAGGTCTTAAGTCGGTTTGCCGTATTCATCTTGATGACCGCGACCAATCACCCGGTTGGAAGTTCAGTGAGTATGAAATGAAAGGTGTGCCGCTCCGTATAGAACTTGGCCCCAAGGATATTGAAAACAACTCCTGTGTTGTAGTTCGCCGTGACAACGGTGAAAAGACCGTAGTATCACTCGATGAATTATCAGAAAAGCTTCCCGAGCTTTTACAGGCTGTGCATGACGGTCTATATAATAAAGCTTTAGAGCGCCGCAATGTTATGACCTATGATGCTAAAAATCTCGACGAAATGAAGGACATCGCAGAAAACAAGCCCGGATTTATACGCGCTATGTGGTGCGGTGACAGAGAGTGTGAAGATAAGCTAAAAGAGATTGCAGGCGTTACCTCTCGCTGTATCCCCTTTGAGCAGGAAGAAATAGCCGACACCTGTGTTTGCTGCGGCAAAAAAGCTAAATCTATGCTTTATTGGGGAAAGGCCTATTAAACCCTTTTTCACCAACAAAAAACAGCTCATTTAAACGCCCACACACCATAGAGCAGTATTTGTTTCTCGAACAA
>CAZNTP010000118.1:0-4204 GCA_964575985.1 uncultured Ruminococcus sp.
CCCAAACGGTTTTCAAGACCGCCTCGTTATGACCACTTCGATACCTCTCCGAATGTGACTAAGACATTTTAACACAAAGCATTAAAAAAGTCAACATTTAACTTGAATTTTTTTATTTTTTTATTTATGGTCACTTAGTAGATAGGGTGTAACGCAACTGTAGAGTGCGGTATTTTTTAAGTTTCTTGACGGG
Organism: uncultured Ruminococcus sp.; assembly: GCA_964575985.1. GTDB lineage: Bacteria > Bacillota > Clostridia > Oscillospirales > Acutalibacteraceae > UBA737. The sequence goes on from CAZNTP010000118.1 coordinate 194, forward strand.
AGAGTCGTTTTTTAGTATAATATCTATAATACTTTAATAAAAGAGGGAAGTGTTTATATAATGGAACAAAAATATGAAGCTTTGTTTACTCCTTGGAGGATTGGCAATGTTGAAATTAAAAACCGTATTGTTCTGTGCCCGATGGGTGGTACATCACTTTTTGGTTGGATGGAGCATACGGGTAACCATTTCGATAAAGAGGCGGCAAAGTTTTTTCTCGAAAAGGCAAATAACAATGTTGGTCTTATTATCCCAGGTATAGCTCCCATTCGCAGTACCTTTATGGGACAGTGGCTTTATCAAAATAAGAAGATGTTTAAGGAACTTAAGGTTTTTATGGATGAAATTCATAAAACGGGCGCTAAGCTATTTATTCAGATAACCGCAGGTATGGGTAGGTCTTGGGCAATACCTACACCCCTTGTAATGCTACATAATATGCCTGTTGTAAGAGACATTATTAAACCGATTATTAATATTCCTTATCAGAGTGCTAGCCCTAGCGAGCTACCGTCTCGTTGGTCGGATAAAATGACCTGCCGTGAGATTACGGTTAAGGAAATTGAAGAGATTATTGATGCGTTTGCCAAGACTGCCGCACTCTGTAAAGAGGCGGGCGTAGACGGTATCGAGGTGCACGCTGTTCACGAGGGTTATTTGCTTGACCAGTTTACCACCGAGTATACTAACAAGCGTACCGATAATTACGGCGGCTCTTTTGAAAACCGCTACCGCTTTGCAACCGACATTGTAAAGGCTATTAAGGCGGCTTGCGGTAAGGATTTCCCTGTATCGCTTCGTTATTCGGTTGAGAGCAAGGTTAAGGATTTCGGTGTAGGTGCAGTGCCTGGTGAAGAATATACCGAAATTGGTCGTGATATGTCAGAGAGTGAAAAGGCTGTTAAATATTTAGAAGAAGCAGGCTATGATATGCTTAATGCAGATAACGGCTCTTATGACTCTTGGTATTGGGCACATCCACCGATGTATATGCCCCAAAACTGCAATTTAGAGGATGTATCGCACATTAAGGAGTTTGTAAATATTCCTGTTGTGTGTGCAGGCAGAATGGAGCCAGATGTTGCCGCTATGGCAATTAGTGACGGCAAAATAGATGCTATGGGTGTGGCACGTCAGTTCTTGGCAGATGCCGAGTGGGTTACAAAGCTTATTGAGGATAGACTCGAAGACATTCGTCCTTGTATTTGTTGCCACAACGCTTGCTTTAATATGGCGCATTACAAGGGTGTTGCAAATGCGCAGTCCATTTATGATGCGAGTCATATTGCGCGTTGCGCGCTTGACCCTACTGTTATGCAGTCGGATAAATACGGTATTAAGCCTGCTAAAACTAAAAAGAAGGTTGCGGTTATCGGCGGCGGTATAGGTGGTATGGAAGCAGCTATAGTTTGCGCTAAGCGCGGTCATGATGTAACCCTTTATGAAAAGACTGATAAGCTTGGCGGTGTGTTTATTGCTGCTGCGGCGCCGTCTTACAAAGAAAAGGACCGCGAGCTTATTGCTTGGTACAACCGAGAGATTACCAAATATCCTATAGAAATTAAGCTTAATACAAAGGTTAGTGATGTTAATTCCTTAGGTGCTGATGAGGTTATTGTAGCAACGGGTGCCAGACCTAACCGTGTAGCAGTTAAGGGTGCAGAACACAGCATTGAGGCTATAGAATTCCTGCTCGGCGAAAAGACAGTAGGGGATAATGTTGTAATTGTAGGCGGCGGTCTTACGGGCTGTGAAATTGCTTATGAGTTTTTTTTACAGGGCAAGAAACCGACTATAGTTGAAATGAAGAATGACCTTATTATATCCGATAAGATTTGTCTTGCAAACACAAGCTTTTTGCGTGATTTCTTCAATGCAAATAAAGTTCCTGTTCACCTTGAAACCAAGCTTTCTGAGATACATGAGGACGGTGTTACCGTTACAGATAAGGACGGCAATAGCTTTAAAATTGATGCTGACAGTGTTATTATGTCGGTAGGCTATATACCTGCCCCCTTAACTAAAAAGAGCAAAAATGTTCACGTTATCGGTGATGCCTATAAGGTTGGAAGCCTCAGAACTGTTATCTGGCAGGCTTGGGATGTAGCTATGAAAATCTAAATCAAAAAGTGATTTAGATTTTTAGTGAATAATTATGTAGGGACGGGCGTCCTCGACCGTCCGTAAATATAAGGAGTGATTTTATGCAATTAACCGCTGAACAACAACAAATTTTAGACGGTGCTAAAGGCGAAACTATGGCAAAGGTTATGAAAACCATGGTTATGTACGGCGATGCCTTTGAGGCTGAAAAGCTGGTGCCGATAACATCAAATTACAATCACCTTGTAACCTCTTTCGGTTTAAAGGTTATGTCGCCTGTGTATGACCTTATGCAACAACTTTTGGATGCAGGTGTAATGTCGGGACAAAAATTCTCTGTAGACCCTAGACCTATTGACAAAAATGTTCCTGCAAACTTTTTACAGAACTTAGTTTTTAATAAATTGATGTACACTAAGCAGGATTTTTATGAGGGTCAGCTTAAAAAATTGGGTCTAATTGACGAGAATGCATTTACCTGTACCTGTTATATGGACGAGGTTGGCAACAAGCCTAAAAAGGACGATGTGTTAAGCTGGGCGGAGTCGAGCGCAGTGGTTTACGCAAACTCGGTTTTGGGCGCGCGTTGCAACCGTAATTCAGGTATTATTGATATAATGGGCTCAATTGTAGGCTTTGTGCCATATTTTGGACTTTTAACCGACGAGGGCAGAAAGGCTACCTGGGTTGTAAAAATTGAAACCACAAAGAAGCCCGAAGCACAGCTTTTAGGCTCTGCTATAGGTATGAAGGTTATGGAGGATGTACCCTACATAGTAGGTCTTGATAAGTGGCTTGGTACTGAGCTTGATGATGCCACCTGCACATATCTTAAGGATTTCGGCGCGGCTACCGCTTCAAACGGCGCTGTAGGTCTTTACCATATTGAAAATCTGACTCCTGAGGCTAAAGAGCAGGGAACTGCACTGATTACAGAGGGTGCCAAAGAGTATATTATAGACGATGCCGAGCTTGAAAGAGTAAAGGCAAATTACCCTGTAGTGTGGAAAAATCCCGATGCTACACCAAAGCTTTGCTTTATGGGTTGCCCTCATATGAGTCTCGAGCAGTTAAAGGATTGGACCGATAAGGTTGAAGCCGCTCTTAAAGAATACGGTAATAAAAAGGTGCAAATTCCCACCGTTTTCACTGCCGCCCCAAAGGTTTTAGAGCAGTTTAATAAAACTGAATATGCCGCAAGACTAAAGGCTACGGGAGTAATTACCTCTTACATTTGCCCGCTTATGTATATGAATAATCCGCTTTGCAAAAAAATGCCTGTTATAACATCTTCAAATAAGCTTCGCACATATACAAGTGCGCGCTATTATACCGATGATGAAATCCTAGTGGCAATTACTAAGGGAGGTAAATAAAAATGAAAAAGTTTAAAGGAAGAATTGTTACTCCCGGAACGGTTACTGCCCCTGCAGTTGTTACTAAGGATGGCTTTAACACTCTTGCATCTATGCAGATGGCACTTCAGTTCGGTGATAAATCCGTTAAATGCGGCGACCAGAATAATCCTTATCTGGACGGTAAGCCCTTGGCAAATAAGGCGCTTTGTCTGCCGCAGACTATAGGCTCAACCACAGGCGGTTTAGTGCTTTACTGCGCTTGTGCACTTAAAAGCAATCCTGCGTGTATGCTTTTTGCAAATCATATTGATTCACTTGCCGCCGCAGGCGCAGTGCTTGCTGATGTTTGGGTGGAGGGTGTTACAATGCCTGTTATAGATTGCTTGGGTGATGAATTCTTAGATTACGTTAAGGACGGTATGACAATTACTGTTGAAGAAGACGGTACAGTTTGTGTTGAATAATAAAAATGGCGGAGATTTAAAATCTCCGCCGCAGACTGTCGAAAAAGTCCAATTTTCACTGGGCTTTTTCTGCGTTTTATGGTATA
>CAZNTP010000119.1:0-4202 GCA_964575985.1 uncultured Ruminococcus sp.
TTTCACGCACCCTGCTTGGTGACGGTGTAGGCTCTATGGCAGGCGCATTCTTCGGCGGTTGCCCCAACACCACCTACGGCGAGTCTGTTGCCTGCGTTGCTATTACAAGAAACGCTTCTGTAGCAACCATAATTGCCGCCGCTGTCGGTGCTATCATTATTTCGTTCCTGTCCCCCTTTGTAGCATTTGTTAGTTCTATCCCCTCCTGCGTAATGGGCGGTGTTTGTATGGCACTTTACGGCTTTATCGCAGTAAGCGGTCTTAAGATGGTACAAAAGGTTGACCTGGGTGAAAACAAAAACCTCTTTGTTGTATCTGCAATTCTTATTGCAGGTATCGGCGGTTTGTCACTCACCTTCGGCAAAATTCAGATTACATCTATCGCTACCGCACTTATTCTCGGTATTATAATCAATGTTATTCTTTCAAAGGCAAAACCTGAAGAAACCGAAGCTGAATAATTTAATATAAAGCTTTATTTAAGTGGGGTGCTATGCATCCCACTTTTTTGTTGCTAAAGTTTGACAAAGCATTTATTTTATGGTATATTAATGGTTGAAAATTATTAAATTCCTCAGGAGGAATAAAAATGCTGGATATTAAATTTATATGTGATAACCCCGAGCTTGTGAAAGAGAATATTAAACGCAAGTTTAAAGACAATAAGCTTCCCCTTGTTGACGAGGTTATCGCACTTTATACAGAAAAGTGTGCCGCTAACACAAAGGCAAACGAGCTTCGCGCTAACAGAAATAAGGTAAGTAAGCAGATTGGTATGCTTATGGGTCAGGGCAAGCGCGATGAAGCCGAGGAAATGAAGCGCCTTGTGAACGAGCAGGCAGAAGAATTAAAGGCTTTGGAAGAAAAGGAAGCTGAGCTTTCCAAAAAGGTTTTGGAAATTCAGATGAAAATTCCTAATATTGTAGACAGTAGCGTTCCTGTAGGCCGTGACGACAGCGAAAACGTAGAGGTTGAGCAGTTTGGTGAAAAGGCTGTTCCCGATTTCGAAATTCCCTACCACACCGACATTATGGCGGCCTTTGACGGTATTGATAAGGAAGCCGCTGGCAAGGTTGCAGGTGAAGGCTTCTATTACCTTATGGGTGATATTGCGCGTCTTCATTCTGCAGTGCTTTCATACGCGCGTGACTTTATGATTGATAAGGGCTTTACCTACTGTATTCCGCCCTTTATGATAAGAAGCAACGTTGTAACAGGCGTTATGAGCTTTGAAGAAATGGATGCTATGATGTATAAAATAGAGGGTGAAGACCTTTATCTTATCGGTACATCCGAGCACTCTATGATAGGTAAGTTTATTGATACTATCACCCCCGAAGAAAAGCTTCCCCTGACACTTACAAGCTATTCACCCTGCTTTAGAAAAGAAAAAGGCGCTCACGGTATTGAGGAGCGCGGTATTTACCGTATTCATCAGTTTGAAAAGCAGGAAATGATAGTTATTTGTAAGCCGGAGGAGAGTATGGATTGGTTCCACAAAATGTGGAGCTACTCTGTAGAACTTTTCAGAAGCCTTGATATTCCCGTAAGAACTCTCGAATGCTGCACAGGTGACCTTGCAGACCTAAAGGTTAAATCCTATGATGTTGAGGCTTGGAGTCCCAAACAGCAAAAATACTTTGAGGTTTGCTCATGCTCTAACTTGGGTGATGCACAGGCTCGCCGTTTAGGTATTAAGGTTAAGGGTGAGGACGGCAAAAAATACCTCGCTCACACCCTTAATAACACCGTTGTAGCCCCGCCAAGAATGTTAATTGCATTCTTAGAAAACAACCTAAACTTTGACGGTGAGAAATACAGTATTTCTATTCCCGAAGCATTAAGACCTTATATGGGCGGCAAAACCGTTATTGAAAGTAAATAATATGTCTTATATGAAAAATCCGCAGTCCAAAAAGACTGCGGATTTTCTATTTCTTAAGTATTTGTGAAACCAAGTTATAATCGTTTGTAAGGATTGTATCCATTCCCATTTCGAGCAGTTCTTTGGCCTCACTCGGCTCATCCGACCAGAAAACATTACATATAATGCCGTGCTCGTGAGCTTTATCCACCATTTCCTTATTGAAATAAGGCTTGAAGAACTGCACCTTTTGGGCGCCAAGCTCAATTGCGCGGTCTACAATAGCCCAGTTTCTGTCAAAATTGTGACCCACACAAACGGGAATTTGGGGTGCATATTCCTTAAATTGCTTAATATGCAAATCGGGCTCTAACATAAAGTAAACATATTTTTCGCAGTCATACTTTTTAACAAGCGCCACGATTTTTTCCATTATTTCACGTGGATACTCCTCTGTAAAGGAAAGCGGCTTTATATGAACATTCATAATAACCTGCCCTGCGAATTTTTTGAGTATATCCTCAAAGCAAACTACCGAAAGCCCCTTAAACTTTTCGCCGAACTTAGCACCGAAATCAAGCTTTTTAAGTTCCTCTAAGGTGTGCTCATATACCTTACCCGTACCGTTGCTTACTCTGTCAAGCGTAGCATCGTGGCAGGAAACAACCTCGCCGTCCTTAGTAGGCCACAAATCAAACTCAATTTCCTCAGCGCCCAAAGCCACAGCCGCGCCAAATGCCGCCATACTGTTTTCAGGTGCTATAGTACTAAAGCCTCTGTGAGCACAAATTCTGGGATACGGCATCTGCCCGTCATTTTTAATTACAGCACTTCCGCCGTTTCTATATTGCCAAGGCTTTCTGCCAAATTCTATGTATTCATAGTGCGGAGCATCAGGGTTTCCAAAACCCGCAGGCTTTAAATATTTGTGCTTAGGGTCAAACTCTGCCTCAGCCTTACCGAATTTGCCGCGCATATTGCAAAGCACCTTGCCCTCAGGCGACACTATCATACTAGCACCGCAGATGGTTGATTCTTCACTAAAGCTTACAGATGAGCGCAAAACATAGGTATTGGTGTTATACGCCAAAAATCTGCACATAGTTTCAATTGCCTCGTGGCTGTCACTTCTCTGCAAAGAGCAACCTATGATAATATCAAGGTCTTTTCTTGCAATATTGGCAAAAGCCTCATAAAAATAGAAATCATAGCAGGTTAAAAAACCGTATCTTAGTCCGTCTATTTCAAGCACATAAGGCTCGGAAAACTCGAAGGTATAATCACTGTCAAGCTTTAAAACATTAAGCTCTAAGGGAGGCAGATGCTTTTTAAAGTATTTGCCAACAAGCTCGCCCTTTTTATTGTAGCAATAGGTTGTGTTTCTATAGCCCGTAGGCTCCAAGGACAATGCATTAACAAAAACATTGGCACTGCATCTTTTTGCAGTTTCTACACACTTGTCAAGCAAAATATCAATATACTTATCGTGATAAAATAGAGTTTCCTCCAGTGTAGAAGTAGCACAAGGCACATCGCTATACTCAGGCAAAACAATAATGTCCGCAGTCTCATCGCAAAGCTCTAATTGCTTTAGTTTAAATTCAAAATATTCGTCCGAAAAGCTGACATCATTAGAATACGGAGGTTGAATAACAACTGCTTTCATTTTTAACCCTTTCTCCAAACCATTTTATTAACAACACCTGTATAGCTTTGGATAAGCTTTACAACCTTAGTTGAAACATTTTCTTCCACGTAATCGGGAACAGGTATACCGTAGTCACCGTTTTCATTTGCAAGTATAGCAGTATCCACCGCCTGCAGAAGACTTATTTCATCAATACCCGCAAGCACAAAGCAGGCCTTATCAAGCGCCTCGGGTCTTTCGGTAGAGGTGCGTATGCAGACTGCAGGGAAAGGCTTGCCGATACTTGTAAAGAAAGAGCTCTCCTCAGGCAGAGTTCCGCTGTCACTTACCACCGCAAAAGCGTTCATTTGCAGACAGTTATAGTCGTGGAAACCTAAAGGCTCGTGCTGAATCACCCTGCTGTCAAGCTTAAAGCCGCTCTCTATAAGGCGTTTTTTAGAACGCGGATGGCAGGAATAAAGTATAGGCATATCATATTTTTCAGCCATTTTGTTTATGGCTGTGAAAAGCGAGGTGAAATTCTTTTCGGTATCAATATTTTCCTCTCTGTGAGCAGAAAGCAAAATATACTTACCCTTTTGAAGCTTTAAGCGTGAATGTATATCAGAGCCTTCAATCTTCTCTAAATTATTGTGAAGCACCTCTGCCATAGGTGAGCCTGTAACATAAGTTCTTTCTTTTGCAACACCC
>CAZNTP010000120.1:0-4133 GCA_964575985.1 uncultured Ruminococcus sp.
AACAAAAAATGTGCATAACTTCCCTTTTAAGCATAATTTTAGGGCTGCCTCACTTCCTCTTAGTGAGACAGCCCCTTAGTTTTTTATTTACAGCAATATACACACAAGACCGTTACAACCCTCGTTAATTACCCTTTCTACCGTTTCCTGTACTCTCATTCTTGCATCGACAGGCATACGCGCAAGCTTTGTATGAAGCCCCTCATTCACAAGGTCGTGAAGCGATTTGCCGAAAATATTGGAATCCCAAATTTTTACTGGGTTCTCCTCAAAACCGCTTAATAGATACATAACAAGGTCCTCCGACTGCTTTTCACTGCCGACTATGGGGCTGACTTCGGTAGTAATATTAGCTTTCATAAGATGGATTGACGGTGCCGAAGCTCTGAGTCTTACACCGTACCGTCCGCCCTGCTTTACAATTTCGGGATCCTCAAGCTTTAATTCCTCAATATCAGGCATAATTATTCCGTAGCCCGTTGCCTCAACCTCATCAAGAGCACCCTTTACCCTGCTGTATTCCTTTTTCATTTCCGCCATTTCGGCTATGCTTTCCATAAGCTCCTGCTCATCATTTATAACAAGCCCAGTAGTCTCGGCAAGGATTTTATAAAAAAGGCTCTGCTTGGTGCTAAGCTTAATTTCGGCAGAACCTACACCTAAATCAATCGCATCCACAGTAGCGCAGTCCACATTCTGACTGTCACAAAAAGCCTTTTCAAAGCAAACAATATCCCTTATGTGACGAAGACCCGACGCCGATTTCTTTATTGTGTCTGTAAGGTCGGCTCTGAGCCAATGCTCAAGCGGTAGCGAATTAATCCACCTTGGGAAGCAGATGCTGATTTCTTTTATAGGAAATTCAAAAAGAATTTTTGAAAGTATGTGCTTTATATCCTCTTCAGATAGCTCTAAGCAGTTTACAGGCTCTACGGGAACACCGTATTTTTCTGTAAGAGAAGCAGCCAAGGCCTTTGCCTCGTCAGATTCGGGATACATACAGTTAAGCAGAACTATAAAGGGCTTTTCTATTGCCTTTAATTCCTCTATAACGCGTTCCTCAGCCTCGGCATATTCTTCCCTTGGGATATCGCTTATACTACCGTCAGTAGTGATTACAAGACCTATGGTTGAATGCTCGGTTATTACCTTTCTCGTGCCGATTTCTGCCGCCATATTAAAGGGTATAGGCTCTTCAAACCACGGAGTCATTACCATTCGTGGCTGGTCGCCCTCAATATAGCCTAAAGCGCTTGGCACAATATAGCCCACACAGTCAATAAGCCTTACATTCATTGAGGCGGCATCATCAATATTTATCTGCGCACTCTTTTCGGGTATAAATTTAGGCTCGGTTGTCATAATTGTTCTGCCCGAGGATGACTGCGGCATCTCGTCGTTTGCGCGCTCCTTTAAATAATCCCCCGAAATGTTGGGCAGTACAAGCTTATCCATAAACTGTTTAATAAAGGTTGATTTTCCCGTTCTTACAGGCCCTACTATTCCTATATAAATATCACCGCCCGTACGCTCGGAAATATCCTTGTAAATACTTGTATTTGTCATAATTTTTCCTCCTAAGCTTAAAACGCTTTAATTTCGTCTGCCCGATATTCTTTGTAAAATAATATGCTTTAAGTTTTTTACTTATGACTCACTTTTTTAAAATAACCGAATAGATTGTTAATAGGGTGATTTTCTGTGAAAAGCTTAAGCGATTTAAATGTGGGCGACCGCGCACTTGTTTATAAATTTATGTCCGGCTCTGCTATGCGGCAAAGATTTTTAGATATAGGGCTTACCCCTGACACCTTGGTAGAGTGTGTAGGCAAAAGCCCTGCAGGCGACCCCAAGGCATATCTTATAAGAGGGGCTGTAATTGCCATCAGAGACGAAGACGCCGCCTTAATACTTATAAAGGAGGAATAGAATTGGGACTGACTGCAAGCTCTACAGGAAGTAAGGCTTCCAAGACCGAGCTTATTATAAAAAAGAAGACCAAAAAGGATAAAATAATAGCCGTTGCCGGTAACCCAAATGTTGGCAAAAGCACTATTTTTAATGCTCTTACGGGTATGCATCAGCACACGGGCAACTGGCCGGGTAAAACCGTTACCAACGCACAAGGCTACTGTAAAACCGAAAAAAACGGCTATGTACTTGTCGATATTCCGGGTACATATTCGCTTTTGGCGCACTCTCCCGAAGAGGAGGTTGCGCGGAATTTTATATGCTTTGGTGAGCCCGATGCCGTAATTATAGTCTGCGACAGCACCTGCCTTGAAAGAAATCTCAATTTAGTTCTGCAAACTATGGAAACGGGCAAGCCCGTTATTATCTGCGTAAATTTGTTGGACGAGGCAAAACGAAAGGGCATAGAAATTGACCTTGATGCCCTCTCAAAAAAGCTGGGTGTTACCGTAATCGGCACCGTAGCGCATAATAAAAAAACACTGAAAGCCGTACTTAATGCCCTTGATGCAGGGGAAAACAAAAATACCTCTTACAAGGTGCGCTACCCTGATATTATTGAACAGGCAATAGCTATGGTAGAGCCCACAGTAAAAGGTATTATTGGAGACAACCATTTATGCCGATGGTTGAGTCTCAGACTTTTAGAGCCCGATGAAACTCTGCTAAAAGAAATTGAAAAGCATTTCGGAAGCGAATTTTTAAAAAACGAAGAGCTTAATACTGCCTTAGAAAAAGCCCGCGCCTTTCTTTACAACGAGGGTGTACGCCAAGGCAGATTAAAGGATATGATAACCTCAGCTATAGTTGCCTCTGCCGAGAATATCTGTGAGAGTGCGGTAATCAAAAAACACAATGACTATAACCGTACCGACCGAAAAATTGACAAAATTCTCACCAGCAAATTTTCGGGCTATCTTGTAATGCTTTTACTTTTAGCTTTAATTTTTTGGATAACTATTACGGGCGCAAACTATATATCAGAGGCGTTGTCATCCTTTTTCAGTATTATTGAAAACGGACTTTACCTTTTTTTAACGCGGCTATCCGCTCCCGATTGGCTTAGAAGTATTATTGTTGAGGGCATATTCCGCGTACCCGCTTGGGTGGTATCGGTTATGCTACCGCCAATGGCAATTTTCTTTCCGCTTTTCACTCTGCTTGAGGACATCGGTTACCTACCGAGAGTGGCTTTTAATTTAGACAAACCCTTTAAGCGTTGCCGCGGTTGCGGAAAGCAGGCGCTTACAATGTGTATGGGCTTTGGCTGCAATGCCGCGGGGGTTGTAGGTTGTAGGATAATAGACTCACCGAGAGAGCGTATGCTTGGAATTGTTACAAACAGTCTTGTTCCCTGTAATGGCAGATTCCCCGCAATAATAGCCATTATTTCTATGTTTTTTGTGTCTGCAGGCATACAGGGTGCAGATATCATTTCATCATTGATACTAACCTTAGTAATTCTTTTCGGTATTCTTATGACCTTTGCTTCTACAAAGCTTCTATCTCATACAGTCTTAAGGGGTATGCCCTCCTCCTACACCTTAGAAATGCCTCCCTATAGAAGACCTCAGCTACGGCAGATTTTGGTGCGTTCTGTTCTTGACCGCACACTTTTTGTGCTTGGGCGCTCAGTAACTGTAGCAATACCCGCAGGTATTATAATATGGATAATGGCAAATGTTACTGTGTCGGATAAATCCCTGCTTACCTACGGCGCAGAATTTTTAGACCCCTTTGCTAAGCTTTTAGGGCTAGATGGCGTTATATTGATAGCCTTTATATTGGGCTTCCCTGCTAACGAAATAGTAGTGCCTATTATATTAATGGCCTACCTTTCGGGCGGCAGCTTAGTCGAGCTTTCCTCGGTCAGCGCTATGAAAGAGGTCTTAATCGCAAATGGTTGGACTGTGCTTACAGCCGTAAACACAATTATTTTCTTCCTGTTTCACTGGCCCTGCTCAACCACCGTGCTTACAATAAAAAAGGAAACAGGCAGCACAAAGTGGACTCTGTTTTCTGCTCTGTTTCCAACTGCTATAGGCATAATTCTTTGCATATTCACAACCCTTATATATAATATTTTTTTAAAAGCATAGGTAACTATGCTTTCAGACTGTCGAATAACCCCAAATCTCAAGCGAGGTTTGGGGTTATAAATT
>CAZNTP010000121.1:0-4043 GCA_964575985.1 uncultured Ruminococcus sp.
TACCGAAAGCGGCAATACAGATTTCAGCATCATCCATCATATATTCTTCATACATTGCTTCGTTTTCTTCAATGTACTTATATCTCTCATAGCGCTTGAAGTTTTCCTCCTCTAATCTTTCGGGGGAAAGGAATAAAGAGTTTACAATATTGTGTTCTCTTTCCATATTAGTACCTGTTGTAGCCCAAGGCTTTTCGGGAGCAGCTTTCACCTCTAAATCAAGAGATACAGGCTCCATCATCTGACCCATAGTACCGTCAGCCAAAATCATAGAGGTCATTCTATATGTATCAGCAAGCTCGAAGCCCTTAACTGTAAGGTCAGCCATTTCCTGAACTGATGCGGGGGCTAAAACTATCATTCTGAAGTCACCGTGACCGCCTGCCTTAGTAGCCTGATAATAGTCCGACTGTGAGGGCTGAATACCGCCAAGTCCCGGACCGCCGCGCTGAACGTTTACTATAAGTGAGGGTAGGTCTGCACCTGCTAAATATGAAAGACCCTCACCCTTTAAGGATATACCTGGGCTTGAAGAAGAGGTCATAACTCTGTGACCTGTTGAAGCCACACCGTAAACCATATTAATAGCGGCAATTTCACTTTCAGCCTGCAAGAAGCAACCTCCGATTTTGGGCATTCTTTTTGCCATATAAGCGGCAATTTCTGTCTGAGGGGTAATAGGATAACCGAAGTAATGACGGCAGCCTGCAATAATTGCGGCTTCGGCGATAGCTTCGTTACCTTTCATTAAAACCTTATCTGCCATTTTTAACTACCTTACCTTTCTACCTTAATTATGCAATCAGGACACATTGTAGCGCAGAAAGCACAGCCGATGCAAGCATCCTCGTTTACTGCTTCTACAGGGTGATGACCCTTTTTGTTAATTTTGTCTTTAGCTAATGCTAAAACCTGTTTGGGACAAGCGTCAACACAAAGTCCGCAACCCTTACATTTATCGGTTTTAAAAGTCAGCTTTGCCATATTTATCGCTCCTTTTCAAATCAGTTTATTTTACCTTGAAGCTTCAAGGGGAATAAATTTTCTATTTTGTCTTTAAGCTTACTGTAAATAGCTTCGTTCACTGTAGTACACACGATTTCCAATCGTGTAGCCTTGGAAACCGCCTTTGCATACTCTAATGAGCCGAGCACATCCTCTGCAGTGGTTTCCACACCCAAATTAGAGTTGTTTACAAGACCCGTTATCTTAATGCCGCAGGCAGTTTCAATCTCACCCATTACTTCAAGTGTGGACTCAACATCGGGTGTTAAGGGTCTGAACTTGTTTATAACAAGCAGGCACTCGTAATCGTTTTCCTCTAAAATAGAGGGTGCTATTCTGCCAAGGGCTAAGGCGCCCCTGTCGTCACCGCCGACATCTATAACCGCTCTCACGGTTTTATCGTCGGTCAGTGAATACATTTCGGCAGGCATAGCTGGAATATCAACATTAGTTCCTGCAAACTCAGAAACAACAAGCTTAATGCCTTTTTCTTCCAATTCCTTTGCGCTGTCCTTAGTGCGAAAATAAGGGTTAACTATATCGAGATCCGCTATAGCCACATTATCATAGCTCTTTTTAAGGTCATAAGCCATATTAAGCGCTACATTGGTCTTTCCGCTGCCGTAATGACCGCAAAGTAAAGTAATTCTCTTATAATTCATAATTCTTATAACTTGTTGCGTTGGATTTTACCGCTAACGGTCTTAGGAAGACTGTCTCTGAATACCACAATTCTCGGGTATTTATAGGGAGCGGTTTTTTCCTTAACATATTTCTGTATTTCTTTCTTTAATTCTTCGGTAGGCTCAGTGCCCTTTGTAAGCACAATGCTGGCCTTAACAACCTGACCTCTTACTTCATCGGGAGCGGCAGAAACACCGCATTCGAGTACGTAAGGCAGCTCCATAATAACGCTTTCTATTTCAAAAGGTCCTATACGGTAGCCCGAAGACTTGATAACATCGTCAACACGGCCAACATACCAATAGAAGCCATCCTCATCCATCCAAGCGGTATCACCTGTGTGGTAGTACTTGCCGTCCCAGGTTTCAGCTGTCTTTTCCTCGTCACCGTAGTAGCAGGTAGCAAGACCGCAGGGTCTTCCGTTTTCGATGCCTATAACGATTTCACCCGTTTCACCTACAGGCACATCATTGCCGTCGGTATCTACAATATGAACATCGTATATAGGTGCGGGTTTACCCATAGAGCCAATTTTATGAGAAGCGCCTGTCATATTACCGATAATCATTGTGCTCTCGGTTTGACCGAAGCCTTCAAGAATTTGAAGACCCGTAATCTTTTCAAACTGACGGTAAACCTCGGGGTTTAACGCCTCACCCGCAGTCGTCATATGCTTAACGCTTGATAAATCGTACTGACTTATATCCTGCTTGATAAGCATTCTTAGCATTGTAGGCGGTGCACAGAAGGTTGTAATATTGTGTTTTTTGAACATTGGCAATATCTCTGCCGCATCAAAGCGGTCAAAGTCATAAACAAATATTGCCGCCTCACAGAGCCACTGTCCGTAAAGCTTGCCCCACATAGCCTTTGCCCAGCCTGTGTCGGAAATTGTGAAATGAAGACCGTCAGGGTCAACATTATGCCAATATTTAGCTGTATGGAAGTGACCTAATGGATATTTATAGTTATGCGCCGCGATTTTGGGATACCCGCTTGTACCCGAAGTAAAGTACATAAGCATTAAATCCTCACCGCAGGGGGTATCCTCTGTTCTGTTATAGCGGGTACTGTAAAGGGTGTATTCCTCATCAAAGGTACGCCAACCGTCCTTCTCGCCGTTTACAATCATCTTGTGCTTAAGCTCGGGACAGCTAGCCGCCGCCAAATCAACCTGATTGGCAACATCCCCGTCAGCAGTACAAACAATTGCGCTAACCCCTGCCGATTTAAAGCGATATTCAAAATCGTGCTCCTGTAGCTGATTGGTTGCGGGGATAACGATAGCACCGAGCTTATTAAGAGCCATCATACAGAACCAGAACTGATAGTGGCGTTTAAGTACCAGCATTACCTTGTCGCCCTTTTTAATTCCGAGTGACTTAAAGTAGTTGGCAACCTGATTTGATGCCTTTTTAATATCCTTAAAGGTAAAGCGTTTTTCTTCACCCTCGCGTGAAATATGTAATAATGCCAGCTTTTCGGGCTCGCGTTCTGCCAAAGCATCTAAAAGGTCAAAAGCAAAGTTGAATTTCTCGGTATTTTTAAACTTAATGGAAAGCGGAGTTCCAACCTCGTTTTCCTCAATATCAATATACTTTTTATAGATTCGGTCCTTGGTATCCTTGAGCTTTGGCTTAACCTCTTTCTTGGTAGGCATTGCTTTAATATCCGAAAGCTCGGGGATAGGCTCGCCTGTAGGATTAAGCACTATTGCATAGAAGGTGCAGTTCTCGCCCTCTACGGCAATCATACCGTGAGGTGTTGAGGAATCGTAATAAATACTGTCCCCAGGGCCTAATACAACCTTATGCTCGCCCACCTGAACCTTAAGGTGACCCGAAATTACAAGGTCGCACTCCTGACCTGCGTGGGTGGTAAGTTCAATATCCTTATGCTGTGCTTCTTCACTGTAAACACTCTCAACATAAAGAGGCTCTGCAATACGGTTTTTAAAGGCATAAGCTAAGTTATAATAGGTCATACCGTGAGCCTTTTCAATTCGCTGGCCCTCTCCCCTACGTGTTACAGTATAAGATTTAAGCTTGGGGCTATAGCCCTCGATAATATCGGTAACGTCAACATTAAAGGCTAACGCGCAACGGTAAATGAAAGCAAAGTTAAGGTCACTTTCACCGTTTTCGCAAGCCTTGTATTCCTCAACCGATACAGCAGTTTTAACCGCCATTTCTTCGGCAGAAAGACCCTCAATTTCGCGAAGCTCGCGTATACGCCCCGCCATTTCTTTGATTTTAAAATCAAGTCCTGTGACCTATTGCATAATTTCCTCCATCGCGGGCGGTTGCCTCATTTTAAAGCAACAGAAAGGATAAAAATTTCTGGTAATACCCATA
>CAZNTP010000122.1:0-4036 GCA_964575985.1 uncultured Ruminococcus sp.
ACTGTGCGCGATGTTGCAGAGAAATACGGTTATGAGCCTATTCGTTATCTTATGATTTCTTCACAGTACAGAAGTCCTATTAACTATTCGGTTGATATTATTGAGCAGGCAAAGAATTCGATTGAACGACTTTACACCTGCCGTGATAATATTGATTTTGCCCTTAAAAATGCGGCAGAGGGCGGCGAAATTCCTGCTTTCTTAGAAGAATATAAGCAGAAGTTTATAGCCGCTATGGAGGATGATCTTAACACTGCTGATGCATTAGCGGCAGTATTTATGCTTGTGCGTGATATTAACACCGCTATAGCAAACGGTGCTCAGAAGACCGCTTTAGAGGCCTGTGCTGATACATTTGACCAGCTCACTTGGGTTTTGGGTCTTGTATACAACCGCAAAACCGAGGCGCTTGACAGTGAAATTGAAGAGCTTATTGAAAAGCGTACCGAAGCCAGAAAGGCCAAGGATTTTAAAACTGCCGATGCAATTCGCGACCAGCTTAAAGAAATGGGTATTATTTTAGAGGATACCCCGCAAGGCGTAAAATGGACGAGAAGCTAATAAAACGCGAGCCCTTAGGAAACGGTTTTTTTGTAAATGTAACACCGCATCATACCTTTGGTACAGATGCGGTGGTGCTAAGCCATTTTGCGAAGCCTAAGCGGAGTGACCGTCTTGTTGATTTGGGGACAGGCTGTGGTATTATACCGCTTATTATGCTTCGCGACGACAATTTAAAGTCGGCTGTCGGGGTAGATATAAGCGAGGAAGCGGCATTTTTAGCCCAAAAAACCGTAAAAGAGCTTGAAATAGAAAATTTCGAGGTTTTAAACAGCGACCTTAAGGAATTAAATGGCAAGCTGCAGTTTGGCTCACATACCCTTATTACCTGCAATCCGCCTTATAAAGCGGCTAATGCAGGGCTTAAAAATCCTGATAAGGTCGAAATGGTAGCACGCCACGAGGTTGCCTGCACCTTAGAGGATATAATTGCAGTGTCTGCAAAGCTTTTGCAGACAAGCGGTAGATTATGTATGTGCCACAGACCCGAAAGACTGGCAGAGCTGATGTCTTTAATGAGCAGATACGGTATAGAGCCTAAGAGGCTGCGTCTTGTTTGTCAACGCAAGGGCGAGGAACCGTGGCTTGTGCTTTTAGAGGGCAGACGCTGCGGAAATACAGGACTTAGGATTGAGCCCACACTTTATGTTGAAGAAAACGGGGAGTTTTCTCCCGAGATGATAGAAATCTACGGAAGCTATAAGGAGGCGTATTTATAATGAGCGGTAAGCTGTATGTTGTGGGTACGCCTATAGGTAACCTGGGTGACATGAGTCCCCGTGCGGTAGAAACACTTGAAAAGGTGGATTTTATTGCCGCAGAGGATACAAGGGTTACCGTAAAGCTACTTAATCATTTTGATATAAAGAAAGAAATGCTTTCCTATTACGAGCATAATAAAAATTCGAAGGGCAATCTTATTATTGACAGGATGCTAAAAGGGGAAAGCTGTGCCGTAGTATCGGATGCAGGTATGCCTGCAATTTCAGACCCGGGTGAAGATTTGGTCCGCAAAGCGCGTGAAGTGGGTATTGAGGTTGAATCGGTACCGGGACCGAGTGCGCTTATAACGGCTATAAGCATTTCGGGTTTTCCTTGCGGCAGATTTTGTTTTGAGGGCTTTCTTTCAATGAATAAAATTAGCCGCCGTACTCATTTAGAAGAGCTTAAAACCGAAAAAAGAACAATGGTGTTTTATGAGGCTCCGCATAAGTTGCCTGCAACACTTAAGGATATGTTAAACTATTTTGGGGACAGAGGAATAGTGCTCGTAAGAGAACTTACCAAAATACACGAAACGGTAAAACATTGGACTCTTAAAGAGGCCTGCGAATATTATTCAGAAAACTCACCTAAGGGTGAATTTGTACTTATAGTTGAGGGCGCTAAGGCAGAGGTTTTGGTTTACACTGCCGAGGAAGCAGTAGCCCTTGCTAAAAAGTTTGTGGCAGAGGGTAAATCTACTTCGGCTGCCGCAAAGGAAGCATCAGAAATCACAGGGTTAAAAAAAGGCGATATATATAAAAGTATATTAAAAGAAGACTAAAATTCTAAGGAGTAGCTATGAACGATAAGGATTTTGTATTTGATTTTTATATAGGCGATGACGGGGAGAGCAACCAAGCAAATACCGAAAAAACAGTGACCGGTGATAACGCTTTTGTAACAGAGGTAGAGAGCGAGATTCTTCTTAATGATTTTGCGGATGAAGAAGTTTTACTCGAAAACGAAAATGAAAAGAAAAATATTTGGGTTTCCTTTAAGAATTGGTGGAAAAACCGCAAAAAATGGCAAAAAGCTACTATGATAGCGGCAGTTGCGGTAGTATTGGTTGCATCCATAGTCTTAAGTGTTTTTAACTCGGGAGTAGGTTATAATTATAATAAAATAACAAATGACCACGAAGACTTGGGTATTGAAAACATTATTGATAAGGATATTGTCAATGTTGCGCTTTTTGGTATTGATACCAGAAATGTCAAATCCTTTAAAGGTAATTCTGACAGTATTATGGTTTTAAGCCTTAACACAAATACAAAAAAGGTTAAAATTATTTCTTTGATGAGAGATAGTTTTGTGCCTATAACATATAACGGAAAAACTACTTACAGTAAAATTAACAGCGCTTATGCCAAGGGCGGACCTGAGCTTGCAATCAAGGTGATTAACACTAATTTCGGTCTTGATATTACCGAATATGCAACGGTTAATTTTTTTGGTATGGTTGATATTATTGATGCTGTAGGCGGTATTGAAGCTGAGCTTACAGCAGTTGAGGTTGCAAATCAATATGTACAGCCTTACGCGATAAATGCTTGTATCAGTGAAATATGCAGTAGTTTAGGTGTTAGTGCAAAAGAGCATTATATCAATACTGCAGGAAAGCAACACCTAAACGGAATTCAAGCAGTCGCTTATTCACGTATACGTTACGTTGCGAATATTTGGGGCACAAATAACGATTACGGCCGAACTGATCGTCAACGTTATGTTATGGAGCAACTGTTTAATAAAGCACTCACAATTGAAAAATCTCAGTATATTAAGCTTGCAAAATCCCTTATTCCTTGTACCGAAACCTCACTTTCCTATAGTGAAATTATAGGTCTTGCTTTCGATATGTTGCTTGAGTCACCCAGTTTTGAGCAGGCAAGAATTCCGCGGGATGATATGCTGATGATACAACCCAAAACAAGTGCAGGCTCGGTTGTGTATTACGATTTGGAATTTGCAAAAAAGCTTATACGTTCCTTTATTTATGATGATATAGATTTCGATCAATATATTGAAGCTAACGGTGTTGAAAAGAATGATTGGTACAGTACCGTTACACGACGTCAGTCATCGAGCGGAACGGGTAATAATAACAATTCTACTGTTTCTAATTCCACATCAAAACCCTTGAATGAAAGCACAGATGAGAGTACGGATGAAAGCTTATTGGAATCTTCAATAGATAACACTATTTCTAATTCCACAGATTCTTCTGAGGATAAAACAACCAGTGAGAATCCGTTGGATTCAGATGAAGAAAATACCTCGGCTGAGTCTACCGATTCAAATAACGAGAATGAGGATACAGGTTCTTTTGAAACAGAGTCGGGCTCATCATCTAACAGTTCTTCTGAAAATGATGACGATCAAGAATCTACTTCAAGCAAAGGTGAAGAAACCTCCTCAAAGGAAGACTCTACGGATTCTGATGAATCAAAAACATCTGGTAGCTCAAAGCCGTCTAATACATCTAAACCAACTGATGAGTCTAAACCTGATGACGAATCAAAGCCGGCTGATGAATCAAGCAGTATAGCCAACTCTGCTTCTTCAGATACAAGTACGGATACTTCTTCAAACGAGGAAAATACACCTAGTAATAATGTGACGAATTAAAATAAAAAAACAGCTCATTTCGCCCACACACCATAGGGCAGTATTTCCTTAAAAATGTGAAATTTAGGCACAATAATGCGTTAAA
>CAZNTP010000123.1:0-3975 GCA_964575985.1 uncultured Ruminococcus sp.
CCTATTTTTACTACAACAAACATTGCGGCTGACCATAACCAACTCACAATGGAAATGATGAAGAAAACCGCGCTTCGACATGGTCTTGTCTGTCTTCTTCACGAAAAGCCGTTTGACGGCGTTAACGGCAGCGGTAAGCATAACAACTGGTCACTTTCTACAGATACAGGTATTAACTTCCTAAAACCAGGTAAAAATCCTGAGCAAAATCCTTTGTTCTTGCTTTCTTTAGCGGCTGTTATCAAGGCTGTTGACGAGCATCAGGAGTTGCTTAGAATATCGGTTGCAACTGCAGGCAACGACCACCGTTTAGGTGCTAATGAAGCGCCTCCTGCTATTATTTCAATCTTCTTAGGGGACGAGCTTACCGACCTTTTAAACTCGGTTGCAAAGGGTGTTCACCACGATAATGCCGAGCGTATAAGAATGAATATGGGCTCTGAGGTAATACCGAGCATCCGTAAGGATAATACCGACCGCAACCGTACCTCGCCTTTTGCCTTTACGGGTAATAAATTTGAGTTCAGAATGTTGGGCTCGGCTTCCTCTATTTCGGACACTAATGTAATGCTTAATACAATGGTGGCAGAGGTGTTCTCTGAGTTTGCTGACAGACTCGAAAAGGCGAGCGATTTCGGAGCTGAAATTAATCTTATTATTAAGGATGTTGTTGAAAAACACGGTAGGATTATATTCAACGGTGACGGATATTCTGAAGAATGGGAAAAGGAAGCTGAAAGAAGAGGCCTTTTAAATCTTAGAAGCACAGTTGATGCTATTCCGCTTCTCAAAACCGAAAAGAACATCGCTATGTTTGAAAAGCACAAGGTGCTTAACCGTACCGAAATTAATTCCCGTGTAGATATTATCTTAGAAAACTACACCAAAATTCTTCATATAGAGGCGTTAACCCTTATTGATATGATGAATAGGGAAGTAGTGCCTGCGATTACTGCTTATACAGATAAGCTTTGCCGAGCAGTGCTTAATAAGAATAGCCTTGGCGGTATAAATTCAACGGCTGAACGTGAGCTTATAGCCCGTCTGTCTGCCGCTAACAAGGAAATTTATGAGCTTACAGGCGAGCTTAAAATGGCGGTTGCCTCTGCCGAGAAAACTACAGATGTAATGGAAAAGGCTATAGCTTATCACGATAAGATTTTACACCTTATGACCGACATCCGCAAATATGCCGACAGCGCCGAAAGCGTTATGCCGTCTGACTGTTGGCCGTATCCAAGCTATGGCGATTTGTTATTTAGTATTTAAATTTAAAGGGGCTGTCTCACTAAACATTTTCTTAGTGAGACAGCCCCTTTTGTTATGGTTTGATTTCTTCAAGCTCTTTTAGCCAAAGGTTATACTGTGCATCGGTAGGCATTTTAAGGTCACCTCTGGGGGACAGGCTGATAGAGCTGATTTTCGGTCCGTCGGGCAGACAGGAACGCTTGAACTGTTGAGTGAAAAATCTGCGGGTGAAGATTTTAAGCCATTTTAAAATTGTTTTGCTATCGTAATCCTCAAAGGCTAAAAGGCTTAAACGGAAAAGCTTTTTGGGGGAAAAGCCGTAACGCAGCATATAGTAAAGGAAGAAATCGTGCAGCTCATAAGGGCCGACTAAATCCTCGGTTTTCTGTGCGATTTTTCCGTCACTGTCTGTAGGCAGAAGTTCGGGGGATACGGGGGTATCCAAGATATCAAGCAAAACAGCTTTTAATTCTTCGGCAGAATTCTCTGCTTCATAGCGTACAATATGTCTGATAAGGGTTTTGGGCACACCCGAATTCACACCGTACATAGACATATGGTCGCCGTTATAGGTAGCCCAACCGAGTGCTAATTCCGAAAGGTCACCCGTGCCTATAACCAAGCCTTTTTCCTTGTTTGCAACATCCATCAGCACCTGAGTGCGTTCTCTTGCCTGTGAATTTTCAAAGGTTACGTCAAAGGTGTTTTCGTCCTGACCTATATCCTTAAAATGTTGCTTTACAGCATCTGTAATATTAATTTCTTTAAAGGTGACACCCAATTCCTCACAAAGAATCTGTGAGTTAGAGCGTGTGCGGCTTGTGGTGCCAAAGCAGGGCATAGTAATAGCCAAAATATCAGTAGCAGGTCGGTTTAAAATTTTCATAGCCCTTACTGCTACAAGCAAAGCCAAGGTACTGTCAAGCCCACCAGAAATGCCTATAACCGCAGTTGCCGACTGGGTGTGTGAAATTCTTCTTGCTAATGCATTTGACTGTATCTGCAAAATTTCTTCGAGATAATCATTTTTAGAAACGTTTTCGGGTAGGAAAGGCGATTTTGAAATTTTTCTTGTGATTTCGGTTTGATGCGCTTCTTGACTGAAAAAGATTTTTCTGAAATCGTTATTGCAGGGCTTAAAGCTTGTGTTTTTCTGTCTCTCACTGTTTATTAGCTTAACATCTATTTCGGTTATAATCAGGTCGTTACGTGAAAAAGGCTTGTTTTCATTCAAAAGCTTTCCGTTTTCATAAATTGCGGCAAAACCGCCGAAAACAGTGTCTGTAGAGGATTCACCCATATCACTCGAAGCCATAATATAACCGCAGTTAAGCCTTGTAGTTGCATCTTTTATAAGAGCTTTGCAATAATCGGTTTTGCCAACAGTCTGATTGCAGGCGGCAGTGTTTGCTATAATCTGAGCGCCGCTTAAAGCTAATTTTTGATTAACAGGCACAGGCGCGAATAAATCCTCACAAATTTCAACGCCGAAGCTAAAATTATCAGACATAAAAATTAAGTCTTTACCGATGTCAGTGCCGTAAGCATTGTCGAGTATGATATATTCGCATTCTTCTAAGGCATTTGCCGATTTAAAATAACGTTCCTCACTGAATTCTGAATGGCAGGGAAGATAGGTTTTCGGTACAATACCTAAAATTTCACCGTCGGCAAGCACTGCGGCACAGTTATATAGTTTTCCGTTGTGATTTAAGGGCAAGCCTAACACAACTGCAGGATACTTGTCCTTTGTGAACTCTGCAATTTCCAAAAGGGCAGTGCGCGCAGAGGATATAAGGGTATCGTTAAAAAACAAATCACCGCAGGTGTAGCCTGTAAGGCATAACTCAGGCAAGACCAACAAATTAACCCTTTGGCTGTCGGCCTTTAAAATGATTTGTTTAATGTTTTCGGTATTCGCCGCCGTATCGGCAAGCTGCATTTTAGGTATTCCTGCTGCAACCTTTATAAATCCGTCTGTCATACTAAACCTCCAAGAGTGAAAACTCAAATCTACTATTTAGTTTAAAACTTTTTTAGCTCTCTGTCAACTTTATTTATTATTATTTACCTAATTTTAATTAATTTTTACTGTATTTGAAATAATTGTTAAAAATTTTACAAACTTGTTGATTTTTTGGAAGATATAGGATATAATATATAAGGAAAAAAATTAACCAAAAGGAGAACCAAAAATGACCGATAATAAAACAGTTATTAAATGGTTAGACGAAATGAAAGAACTCCTCACTCCTGACAATGTTGTCTGGATTGACGGAAGCGATGAACAGAGAGAGGAATTGCGTAAATTAGCAGTAGAACTCGGTGAGTTGACAGAGCTTAATCAGGAAAAGCTCCCCGGCTGTTATTTGCACCGTACCAACCCCAACGACGTTGCACGTGTTGAGGACCGTACCTTTATCTGCTCTAAGACTAAAGAAAATGCAGGCCCTACAAACAACTGGTGTGACCCGGAAGAAATGTATGAAAAGCTTTATAAAATAGCAAAGGGTAGCTATAAGGGTCGTACAATGTATGTAATCCCTTATTCTATGGGTCCTATCGGCTCTCCTATAGCAAAAGTGGGTATTGAGATTACTGACTCCGTATACGTTGTTCTTAATATGCTTATTATGACACGTGTAAGCCCCAAAGTTCTTGAGGTTTTGGGCGACAGCAATGACTGGGTAAGAGGTTTACATTCCCGTTGTGATGTTGACCCCGAAA
>CAZNTP010000124.1:0-3960 GCA_964575985.1 uncultured Ruminococcus sp.
AAGAACGCAGTAATACTGACGTATTGCAAGTGATGAGACAAGTTCGGGCGAAAAACTAATATTTGTCAGGCGTGACGAGTTCGACTCTCGTCAGCCTAAAATAACTTTTTAAAAATAGACCTAATTAGCATTGCTATCAGACACAGTAGGTGTTGGCTCCGCTACAGTGTCAGACTGTACGGGCTCTTTAGGTTCTTCCACAGTATCGGATACCGAAGGCTTCTGCGACACCACCTCAGATTCGGGTGGGGTCTCACTTGCTACAGAACTTTCGGGTTTAGAGGTTTCTACAGGTTTTGATGACTCTAAAGGCTTCGAAGACTCTACAGGTTTTGAAGCATCAACCGAAGATTCGGGTACGCTTGATGTCACCGAAGTCGAGTTTGAAGAGGAAACTGTCGGTTTGCTTGTATTTGTGCTCTCACTTTGAACAGGCGGTTTTGTTCCTGATACAGTACCTGAAGAGTTAATTTGCGGAGTAGTGCTTGGAGCACTTGAACTTGGTACTGTTGGATTAGAACCTACCACACCGGAATTTACAACACTTGATGCAGGGGTGCTGGAAGCAACCTGTGAATTACTGTTAACCGAGCTTGCCTCAGAGCTTGAGCTTGAATTTCCGTAGGTTGTATAGTTGTCGGGAGTAGTGCCCACCTTATAATAACCCGAGCCCTTTTTATAGACATCCTCACTGTCTTCAAAGGTTTTCTTGGCAATACCCTTGTGTACCGTTTTCATAACGTCACGCCAAATGGTAGCCGCCGCAGAGGTACTCTTTATCTGCTGGGGCATATCGAAACCGTACCACACCGAGCCTACATAATACGGTGAGCCTGCAACCATCCAAAGATCGTTTGATTCACTCGAAGTACCTGTTTTAGCATAGGCTTTCAAAGAATAATTAAAGCCTCTTATACCGCCGCCGGTACCCTCGCTTCCGTAGACTACACCCTGCAAAAGATGATTCATTATTGTAGCGGTAGCAGGGCTTATAACCTGCTCGCCTGTGACATCATACTCAAGCACGATGTCCCCGTCTGTATTTTCAATTCTGTGATATGTAGTAGGATCGTGAAATACACCCTGATTTCCAAAAATAGCATAAGCCGCGGCAGATTCGGTCGTTGTCATACCGTAATTACAACCGCCCAATGCTAAGGATGCTAAATTCTTATCAGCTTCGGTAAGGTACTTACAACCCAATTTGTTAACCAGAAAATCATAGGAAGTATCAATACCGATTTCCTGCAATAAACGCACGGGTATAGTATTTGCCGATTTTTTGATAGCATAATCCACCGTAATATTACCTTTATAATATCCGTACCATTCCTTAGGTCCTTTTTTGCCGTCGGGATAATAATTTTCAATTGGCTGATCAAGTACCTTTGACGTATAATGCACAATATCTTTCTCTATCGCCAAGGCATATACACCGATTGGCTTCATAGTAGAGCCAGGCTGACGTGGTGCACCCGTAGCTCGATTTAAACCGCGGTTTACCGTCTTTTCGCCTGCACCGCCTACAATTCCCACAATGTGACCCTCATAGTCCATTATAGTCATAGCTGACTGGGCGTGCACCTCTTCTCCCTGCAGGTTTTTACCCTTTAGTTTAAAATACTTATCTGTATTAAGATACACTTCTTCCATTGCCGATTGAATAGAAGTATCAAGCGTGGAATATATCTTAAAACCGCCATTATATAGCATTGAAGAAGCAATATCCTCGGTACAACCGTATTTAACCGCTAAATCCCCGATTATCTCCTCAATAAGCGCATCAACAAAATAATTGTTGATTTCTACCTCATAATCATCCTTCTGTGTATTATCAAGTACAACCTCTTTGTTATAGGCTGCCACAAATTCTTCAGAATTAATAAATCCCAATTCGTGCATTTTTTGAAGCACTAAATCGCGGCGCTCGTTATTATTTTCCATACCTGTTACGGGGTTGTATTTTGATGGATTTTGCGTGATTGCCGCTAATGTAGCACACTCAATAAGGGTTAAATCCTCAACACCTTTATTAAAATAATAATTCGCCGCAACCTGAACACCGCATATACCGTTGCCTAAAGCTATCGTATTAAGGTAGGCTTCTAGAATCTGCGTTTTACTGAGCCTTCGTTCAATGAGCATAGCTCTTATAATTTCGCGCACTTTTCTAAGGGCATTTCTGCCTTTATCAAGAGTAACATTTTTAATAAGCTGTTGTGTAATTGTCGAGCCGCCGAATTCGGTATCGTCAAACTTAAAAAAATAATTTCCTATAGCACCTATTGTTCTGCGCCAGTTAATTCCCTTATGTGTATTAAAGGTTTCGTCTTCAATAGCAATAAATGCGTTCTGCAAATTTTTTGGCATTTTATCAATGCTCACCCAAATACGATTCTCATCTCCGTGCAGGCGCTGATATTCCTGCCACTCGCCCGCCTCATCCTTAACATAAATGATAGAGGTCATATTAAGCTCAAGATTTTTTATATTCTCGGCAATTATATTGGAAGAAAACAAATCAAAGCTATATCCGCCCTTTTTGTACTTAGGCACAGCTACAGCACCCAACAAAACAGATACAACCAAAAGAAAAGATAAAATTATTACCATTTTCTTAAAAATCTTTTCCATATACCTAGACCCTTTCACACACTAAAAAATGAACATAAATATACATTTACATCATACCATTAACGCCTCAAATTAGCAAGCATTTTTTACTGTTTAAAGGCTTATGTATGAATATTTTTGTACAAAGTTTAACAATTAATTTTAAAAGGTTGACTTTAAAAATAAAAATGATATAATTATTAAAAATATTATATAAGGGAGTAAACGAAATGGCATATTATTTTAACGAAGTTTCTCATACCTTCAACGAATACCTGTTAGTTCCGGGCTATTCATCATCCGAATGTGTTCCTGCAAACGTAAGTCTTAAGACTCCGCTTGTTAAGTTCAAAAAGGGTGAAGAGCCTGCAATTTCTATGAACATACCTATGACCTCTGCTATAATGCAGTCGGTTTCGGGTGAGCGTTTAGCTGTGGCATTGGCACGAGAGGGCGGTGTTTCCTTCATATATGGCTCACAGTCTATTGAGGATGAGGCCGCAATGGTAGCAAGAGCAAAGTCCTACAAAGCAGGCTTTGTTGTAAGTGCTTCTAACGTTACTCCTGAGGATACTTTGGCTAAAATCTTAGAGCTTAAGGCTCAGAACGGCTTTTCTACCGTTGCTGTAACTGAGGACGGCACTGCAAACGGTAAGCTTTTAGGTATAGTTACAGGCCGTGATTACAGGGTTAGCCGTATGTCTACCGACATTAAGGTTAAAGAGTTTATGACACCCTTTGAATCTTTAATTGTAGCTGACGAAAGCACCACCTTAAAGCAGGCTAATGATATTATCTGGGATAACAAGCTTAATTCGCTTCCCATTATTGATAAAAACCAGAATTTAAAATACTTTGTTTTCCGTAAGGACTATGATGCTCATAAGGAAAACCCCAACGAATTGCTTGATAAGGAAAAGCGCTATGTAGTAGGCGCAGGTATTAATACCCGTGACTATGAACAGCGTGTTCTCGCTCTTATTGAGGCAGGGGCTGACGTTCTTTGTATCGACTGTTCAGATGGCTTGAGCGAGTGGCAGTCAAGAACTATCGACTTTATACGTTCTAAATACGGTGACACCGTAAAAGTAGGCGCAGGTAACGTTGTAGACCGCGAGGGCTTTATGTTCTTAGCAGAAGCAGGCGCTGACTTCATTAAGGTTGGTATCGGCGGCGGCTCTATTTGTATTACACGTGAGACTAAGGGTATCGGTCGAGGACAGGCTACCGCTCTTATCGAGGTTTGTGCCGCACGTGACGAATATTTTGAAAAGACCGGCATTTACGTTCCCGTTTGCTCTGACGGCGGTATCGTTCACGACCACCATATGACCTTAGCTCTTGCTA
>CAZNTP010000125.1:0-3907 GCA_964575985.1 uncultured Ruminococcus sp.
CCTTTGACGGTATGATTATAACGGGTGCGCCTGTAGAGCAAATGGAATTCGAGGATGTTGAATACTGGGAAGAGCTGTGCGAGATAATGGAGTGGACAAAGACACACGTGCACAGCACCTTCCACATTTGCTGGGGTGCACAGGCAGGTCTTTATTACCATTTCGGTATAAACAAAAAGCCGCTCGAAAAAAAGATGTTCGGTGTATTTGAGCATACGGTAGATTATAAAAAATCTATACTTTTCCGAGGCTTTGACGATATTTTTATGGTGCCTCATTCAAGACATACTACTGTTGATATTGATGATGTTAAAAAGGTTAAGGAGTTAAAGATTTTATCTACCTCAAAGGAATCGGGGCTTTATGCAGTGTCCACCAAAAACGGCAAACAGATTTTTATAACAGGCCACTCGGAGTATGATGCTGATACCCTTATGAATGAGTATTTAAGAGATGTGTCACAGGGTCTCGATATCGAAATTCCAAAGAATTATTTTAAGGATGATGACCCTAAGAAAAAACCTGTTGTTACCTGGCGTTCACACGCTAATTTGCTTTATTCGAATTGGCTTAACTATTTTGTTTACCAGACAACACCTTATGATATTGAAAAAATTAAGAAATAAACAAAAAAGGGGCTGCCTCACTTTCTCTTAGTGAGACAGCCCCTTTTTTGCGTTCTTAAAAGAACTGATTTGCGCTATGGATTAGCAACCGCAGTTGTTATCGCAACCACAGCCACAACCGTTGGAAGAACCGTTGTTGCCACAGCAGCAGAAGAGGATGATGATAAGGATTATAATCCAAGAGCAATTATTGCCGCCAAAACCACACATTTGCGAAAACCTCCTTCTTTCGTTTTCATCACATACTATGCAAATAAACGATTGGGTGTTACAGAATATTTTTAAAATAATATTTGGTTATTTCTTTGCAAATTTAATCTGGCTTGCTATCGGGGTAGAAACTGAGAAAATATCTAAAGTATGGGCGAATTAAAAAACAACTTGACTTTTCCTGACTTTCGTGTATAATAAAAGTCAGGGAAAGTCAAAAAGAGGTGTTTAAAAATGAGAATGAGTGATTTAATAACACGGGAAATAATAAGAATGTTAAATGAATCGGAGGAGAATACCGCCGAAATTCAGCGTAACGAATTCGCGGGAATTATCGGTTGCGCGCCAAGCCAGATAAATTATGTGCTATCCTCTCGCTTTACACCTGAGCACGGTTATATTATAGAAAGCCGCCGCGGCGGTGGGGGATATATCAGAATTAAACGCGTGGTGCTTAATTCGTCCTCAGCATTTATGCATATAATTAATTCAATAGGCGACAGTATAGATTCCATGAGTACAAGAATAGTAATAGAAAACTGTCTTGAAGCGGGGCTTATTACAAAAGAAACCGCTCGCGTTATGGCGGCGGCAGTCTCTAATACAGTTATGCAGTCGGTACCGCCAATACTAAAGGATTGCCTCAGGGCTACAATTTTAAAGCAAATGCTTTTAACCCAAATTTAAAGGAGTAATTTTTATGCTATGCGAAAAATGCGGAAAAAATAACGCTACTACACATATACGCACTGTAATTAACGGCATTGTAAAGGAGCTTAATCTTTGCGGTTACTGTGCCGCTAAAGAGGGATATACAGGTATTACACACAATAGCCTTGCAGGAATGTTGGCATCAATGCTAGGGGATACTACAGACCATCATCTTGCGGCTACAACCACAAAATGCTCTGTTTGCGGTGCGGATTTTCACACTATTGCCGAGAGCGGCAAGGTGGGTTGTGCCGAGTGCTATAAAACATTTGAAAAGGAATTATTGCCATACCTTAAACGTGTGCACGGTAGTACACATCATATTGGTAAGGTACCCAACCGCGCGCCCCTTGCAGTAGTTCCCGAAACCGAAACGGTAGAGTCACTTCGACTTGAGCTCAACCGACTTGTTAGTGAGGAAAAGTATGAGCAGGCGGCAGTTATAAGGGATAAAATTAAGAAAATGGAGGCCGAAAACAATGGGTAGTTGGTATAAAGAAAAAAACGTTTGTGACGATATTGTTGTAAGCACAAGGGTTAGACTTGCCAGAAATTTAAGCGGTGTTCCGTTTCCGTCACGAATGACTGCTACAGAAAAAGAGGAGCTTAAGGCACGGGTAAAGCAGGCAATTTCCGACAGTAATACACCATTTGCTAAAAGTCTTAAATATATAGATATGAAAAGCATACCTCAAAATGAGATTTATGCTATGGTTGAGCGCCATATAATAAGCCCCGAGTTTGCAAAGGATTGCGAGGGCAGAGCAATCATACTCTCAAATGATGAAAGCATAAGCATTATGATAGGTGAGGAGGACCATATAAGAATTCAGGTGATCTTAGGCGGCTTCCGTCTTGAAGAGGCTTATGATATTGCAGAAAGCATTGATACCTTGCTTTACAGTAAGCTTCATTTTGCCTTTGATTCTGAGCTGGGCTTTCTTACCGAATGTCCTACCAATTTGGGAACGGGACTCAGAGCCTCGGTTATGCTTCATTTACCCGTAACAGAGTCTAAGGGCGAAATTGCCACCCTTAGTGATACTGTAAATAAAATCGGCTTTACTGTACGCGGTATGTACGGTGAAGGTTCAAAGTCGGTAGCATCGCTTTATCAGGTTTCCAATCAGATTACTTTAGGAATCAGCGAGAAAAATGCTATAGATAATCTTAAAATAATAACAACACAGCTTATAGAAAAAGAGCGCGGTGCCCTAAAGGCGCTTGATAGCCTAAAGGTAGAGGATATGGCATATAGAGCCGTGGGCGCACTTAAATATGCCCGTGTAATTACAAGCGAAGAGGCAATGAAATTGCTTTCAAGGATTAAACTGGGCCTATCCTTGGGCATAATTAAGGGGGATGTAAACCCTATAGAGCTTCTTATAGAGGCTCAGCCTTATATGCTTATGCGAAAAAACGGCGAAATGGAGCCTTATGAAAGGGATGTCAAGAGAGCGGAATTTTTGCGTGAGGCTTTAAAGGCTTTGTGATGAGAAAGTGAGGTAATCAATATGAAATATAATTTTAACGGTTTTACTTCAAAAGCAAATGATGCTTTAAATCAGGCGATTAGTTCGGCAGAAAAATTAGGTCACACCTACGTTGGTAGCGAGCATTTGCTTTTGGGACTGCTTAAAATCGGTGGCGGTGTAGCGGCGGCGGTGCTTAACAAAAAAGATATAACCGCCGAAAAAATAGAGGAGCTTATACGCTCGCAGATAGGTTGCGGAACACCTACAAGGCTTTCACCCGATTATTTTACCCCCAGGGCTAAGCGGGTTATTGAAACAGCTATCAGCGGATGCAATAATATGGGCAAAAAGTTTGTAGGCACCGAGCATATTCTTATAGGAATATTAAGCGAGGGCGATAACTATGCCATTCGTTTTATAAATAGCCTTGGTGTAGATGTGGCATTTTTAACGAGCGAGGCGCTTGCCGCTTCGGGTATTGACCCGAATTATAAACCGAACAGCGATAAAAACGGCAACGAAAAGGGAAATACAAAGACCGAAAACCTTTCAAAGTTTGGCATAGATTTAACCGAGGAAGCCAAAAAGGGCAAGCTTGACCCTGTAATCGGCAGAGAAACCGAAATAGAGCGCGTTATTCAGATACTTTGCCGCAGAACTAAAAACAACCCCTGCCTTATAGGTGAGCCGGGTGTCGGCAAAACGGCAGTGGTTGAGGGCTTGGCTCAAAAAATAGCTGACGGTAATGTGCCCGATATTTTGCAGAATAAAAAGCTATTTACCCTTAATCTTACGGGTATGGTGGCAGGTACAAAGTACCGCGGCGATTTTGAGGAAAGAATAAAGGCTGTAATTGACGAGGTTACAAAATCGGGAAATATTATC
>CAZNTP010000126.1:0-671 GCA_964575985.1 uncultured Ruminococcus sp.
CCATATTTTGAATAAATATGCAACAATTATTTTAATTTTTTTGAAATTTTACCTCTTGCACATATACAGAAAAAGCGAAGAGATAAAATTGTGCAATTTTAACAATTCGTTTGAAGATAGATAGACTAAAAAGATACGCAAACTTAAATAAAGTGTTTTTTGTAAGGGACGATGTGGGCATCGTCCCCTACATATATTACAAGTCCCCGAAAACTCGTTTTGTGAATTTTCGGGGACTGTTTGTTAATTAATTCCTGCAATCTGTTTTTTGAGATTGATAAGGTCTCTTACATCAACCGTGCCGTTACCATTGATATCATACTTTAAATCACCGCTACTACTAAATAATTCTTTTCTAAGAATAGTAATATCACCTGCGTTAATATTGCCGTCACAATTAAGGTCAAGATCATTAAATACGATATAAACTCTTTCAGCATTGAGTAACGGCTCATTATAGCCGCCAATAGTTATATTGTTCCATTGTTCTTCTGTTCCATAATAATTAACCTCTACAAGTGAAGTGCAATTATAAAATGCACCATAATCTATAGTTCTAACGCTATTAGGAATAGTAATTGAAGCAAGCAAGTCGCAACCGCTAAAAGCATTACAGCCTATACTTGTAACGCTGTTTGGTAATGTTATTGATGCGAGAGAACCGCAATTAC
>CAZNTP010000126.1:771-3904 GCA_964575985.1 uncultured Ruminococcus sp.
GTAAGTGAAGTCAGCGCACTGCAATTTTCAAATGCAGAATCACCTATACTTGTAACGCTGTTTGGTAATGTTATTGATGCGAGAGAACCGCAATTACTAAACGTAGAATTCCCTATGCTTTTAACATTTTCTGGAATAGTAAGTGAAGTCAGCGCACTGCAATTTTCAAATGCAGAATCACCTATACTTGTAATACTGTTAGGAATTGTAATAGCTGTAAAAGCACTGCAACCGATAAATGTAAAATCGCCTACACTTGTAAGGCTATCAGGAACAGTTAAGCTTGTTAACAATTTATCATTAAGATATAAATTATCGGCATAATACATTGGATTAGAAGCATCATTTGAAAAACTAATATTACACCAAGCGGTAATATCTGTTATATATACATTCTCAAGCGAACTGCAACCATAAAAAGTGCCATTTGAAACATCATACTTAGAATATGCACCAATAGTTTTAACACTACTTGGTATATTAATATCTGTAAGAGAATTACAATGATCAAATGCATCCATTCCTATACTTGTAACACCGTTTGGTATTGTTATTGAAGTAAGCGAACAGCAATTTTCAAATGCATAATCGCCTATACTTGTAACACTGTCTGGGATTATAATTGAGGTAATATTTCTACAATTATAAAATGCCATATAGCCTATATTTGTAATACCGTCGGGTATAGTTAAGCTTGTGAGCAATTCTTCATTAAGATATAAATTATCTGTATGAATCATCGGATTAGAGTATATATTTTCAAATAAAATATTACACCAAGCTTCAATGTCCGTTATATATACATTTTCGAGTACATCACAACCGTAAAACGCTTGTTCACGTATGCTTGCAACACTGCCAGGAATTGTGACTGAAACAAGCGAACTACACATATAAAAAGTTCTCTCTCCTACTCTTGTAACCCCGTTTTCAATTTTAACCTTTGTTATGGATGTTCCCCAAGGCAAAACAGAACCATAAGAATAATCATCCATAGCACCATTACCGCTTATTGTGAGAACTGTACCATCAAGTGTCCATGTGCAATCCCCTGTTGTTCCGCTAGATGCTGCGCTTACTGTGAATATTCCAAACGGTAAAACCGCAAATACCAACATAACTGATAAAAGAACTGCCAAAAGTTTCTTGAGTTTCATTTTTAAAAATTCCTCCTCAATTAAAAAAAGTGTACAGCTATGAAAACTGTACACCGAAAAATGCATAGTTTCTCACAGCTGCAAAACACACTTTTACCACAAACAACGCAAAAGCGGAGAAACGCATTTTTACCTTAGTAAAATGCGTGGTCTGTGGTGTAATATTCAAATGTGTTTTGCAAGCATATTTTACCACCAATTAATGCAAAAAGCAAGAATTATTATTTTATACTTAACGGACAGTCGAGGACGCCTGTCCCTACAAACAATTTATAAAATCACAAAACCAAGGCGGAATTAACCGTCTTGGTTTTCTATATGGGTTATTACCCATTTTTTAGGATTGTTTTCAATATATTCCCACGTTTCATTATAATCCTGTTCATTGCGAATTATGTGGTCGTAATACGAACGTTGAAAAATAGGTGCACCAATTTCTTTAGTTGTTAAAATCTTCAACGAACGAACAATATTAGAAATTCTATTCGTAGGGGACGATGCCAACATCGTCCCGTTATCAATTCGAATAATCATATGAATATGGTCGGGCATTATAACGTATTTTTCAATTTCAGGAACATTTAAAATATATTTTTCAATTATTGTTCCGTATTTTTTCGGGACGATGTGGGCATCGTCCCCTACAATATCACATAATATCCTCTTGCGGTCTTTTACGCATATTGTAATAAAATATGCGTCGTTTTGGCTGTAATCGAAATTTTCTAAGCGATTATGCTTTCTTTGCGGTAAAGCCATAACCTATTTATTATATTTATCTAAATCAAACTTCTCGCCGCAACCGTAATTTTCGTAAACATAGTCAATATCCTTGTCTCCTCTACCCGAAAGGCAAACGAGAATTGAGCCTGTTTTCTTTTCCTTTGCATATTTTATAGCATAAGCCAAAGCGTGTGAGCTTTCAATTGCAGGAATAATACCCTCATAGCGAGAAAGCAGGAAGAAAGCCTCCATTGCCTCATCATCAGTAGCGGTTTCGTAATGAATTCTACCCTTGTCACGTAAATATGCGTGCTCAGGACCAACACCTGGGTAGTCAAGACCGCTCGCTATTGAATAAACGGGTAACGGCTCGCCGTTTTCATCCTGTAAAAGATAGCTTTCAAAGCCGTGAAGCCTACCCTTAGTACCAAACTGCATTGTTGCGGCGTGGTCACCAACGTTACTGCCTTTACCTAAAGGCTCAACACCGTAAATTTCAACAGGGTCTGCAAGGAAAGGTGTAAACATACCAAGAGAGTTAGAGCCGCCACCAACACAAGCGCAGATAGCGTCGGGCATAATGCCTGTCATCTCAAGGAACTGTTCGCGCGCCTCAATACCAACAACAGATTGGAAATCTCTTACCATCTTTGGAAAAGGATGAGGGCCTAAGGTTGAACCAATGCAATAGATAGCATCGTGGTATTCTTTGGTATATGCTTCAAATGCGGCGTCTACAGCTTCCTTAAGGGTTTTAAGGCCGTGTGTTACGGGAACTACATTAGCGCCCAACATCTTCATTCTGATAACATTGGGGTGTTGCTTTGCAATATCAACCTCACCCATATAAATATCACATTCAAGACCGAAATATGCGGCGGCGGTAGCCAAAGCCACACCGTGCTGACCGGCACCCGTCTCTGCAATAAGCTTTTTCTTGCCCATAAACTTTGCTAGCAAGCCTTCACCCATACAGTGATTAAGCTTGTGGGCGCCTGTGTGGTTTAGGTCCTCACGCTTTAAATAAATCTGGCAGTTGCCGAAAAGCTTGGAAAGACGCTCGCAGTGATAAACAGGTGTAGGTCTGCCCTGAAATTCTTTACGGATACGGCGAAGCTCATTTATAAACTGCGCAGAATGACAGATTGCCTCATAGGAATTATTAGCTTCCTCAAAAGCCGGAATTAATTCGGGGGAGGTAAAAAGTCTTGTCTTAAATCCCGGGTTTTCCTTCTCAAGCTGTTTTATCAGAT
>CAZNTP010000127.1:0-3886 GCA_964575985.1 uncultured Ruminococcus sp.
ACTTGTCAACAACAGCAGTATCATCGCCTGTGTCGCTGTATACAAGACGCTCAACCTTACGGCCTTTGAGAAGATGCTCTTCGACGATTTCCTTAACATCATCAGCAGTAACACGGCTGTAGAAAGTACCGTCAGGATAAACGATAACAACGGGGCCTAAAGCGCAAAGACCGAAACAACCGGTCTCAACAACCTTAACTTCTTCAGAAAGTCCGCAAGCTTCAATATTTTCTTTGAATGCTTTTTGAATTTCTACACTTCCGGAAGAAGTACAACCCGTACCGCCGCAAATAAGTACATGTGCACGAATCATAACTTTTTACCTCCAAATTAATCCTTAGAAGCAGCGATTGTATACTCAGTAACAATCTTGCCGCCCTTAAGGTGTTCTTCAACTACGCGGTTAGCCTTGTCTGCATCCATTTTAACATAGGTAACCTTATCTTTACCAGCCTCAAAAACTTCCACAATAGGCTCATACTGGCAAAGACCTATACAGCCTGTCTGAGAAACGGTAACCTTATCGGCTAAACCGCCCTCGTTTACAGCCTCAACCATAGCGTTTAGTACAGGGCGTGCACCTGCTGCAATACCGCAGGTAGCCATACCAACTACAACGCGTACATCGGCCGTACCCTCACGAAGAACAACCTTGTCCTTCATTTTTTCCTTAATTGCCTTTAATTCAGCTAATGACTTCATATATATCTTCCTTTCTAACTAATACAAGTTAAATATATTGCTCATTAAGATAATCTTCTATCCACTTTATTACATCGTAGGTATTAAGCGGAACATCCTCACCTAAAACCTCACGAAGCTCTCTGGTATCGAGAGCAACTTCCTTTTCATCCATTTTATGTATAAAAAGAAAATCTGTATCAGGGTGACCCTGAATTAAAGTGGTTATACTTGCAACCACATCACCTAAAGGCGTGCAGTCTATATGATTCTTATGAAATGTAGCAGTAACTACTGTGCCGTGATCCTCGGGGTAATCCGAAATGTGTTTTGAGCTAATACTTAGGCTGCCGCCTGTAAGCTCTGCTTCCAATTTTAAAAGCGGAAGTCCCATTCCAACCTTGCGTGTAGTACGTGTGGTATAAAAAGGGTCGGTAACCGTTTTTAAAACCTCATCGGTCATTCCAGAACCGTCATCGGTAATAGTAAGGGTAAGCAAATCACCGTCTTCAATAATTCTGATTTCAGTAAGCGAAGCCTTTGCTTTGACGGAATTTTCCGCAATATCAAGAATATTTAAAGATAATTCCTTCATAAGCACCCCTTCAAATATTTTATTACATATTCCCCTGCATTGTCGCTGCCCTTTGGTATTTCGGGAAGGGTTAAAAACTCACCTTGCTCCTTTATATCCCAAAGGAAATGCGCGTCAGAGCTTATTACCAGTTTTTGCCGTTCTATTCCGCTGATTTCGGCATATTCATCCGCCTTTTCGGCAAAATGAACCTCCGCACAGCAAAAGACTGGACTTTTCGGAAAAACACCAAGCACGGCGATAACTCCGTTAGAGTCACGGTCAATATGAGCCGGATAGCAAATACCGCCGTACTGTTCTACAAGGCTTGGCGCCTCTTCAAAACTGACTGTTGTAGCATTGCTTAGTAAGTGCGGCTCATTTCCTATGATATTATCCTCACTGTCGCATATAAGCTGATTACCGAAAATATCCTCACGGTTGGGGATAAGTATTCTTCTTTGCGAGAGCGCTTCATCAAATGCCATTGCCCTTTCGAGATTTTCAAAAAGGCAAACCATATGAATATCCTCAGCGGTGGTAAGCTCCATTCCTGCTACCGCCAGAATTCCGTGGCGTTTTGCCGCAGTGAAAAAAGCGGGACAGTTTTTGCAGGTATTATGGTCGGTAAGCGCCATAATTTCGAGACCGTTCAGCTCACCCATTCCCGCAATGCTGTCTGGGGTTGAATCATCGTCCCCACAGGGTGACAGGCAGGAATGTATATGCAAATCGTAATAATACTTCCTCATAGGATTTGACTTAAAAACACAGCAGTATCATAAATGCTGCATTCCGAAGAAATGATATTTATATTTTTTTGTTTGGCGGTTTCTATAACCTCAGCTTCAATCGTTACTCCCTCTGCTAAAATTATGCAGGAGGTATCTGCTAAAGACGCCACCGCCAATATATTCAAGTTGGACATTATGGTAATCCAAGCGTCACCGCTTTGGGCTCTGCCCATAACCCAACTCAAAAGGTCGCCAATATATACACCGGAAATTTCACGTTCAGGCTCAGATAATATAATAGGTGTAAATAGCTCAAGCTCTGATAATGCTTTAACCGTCATTTTTACCGTCGCCCTCTTTCAGTTTGTGCTGTCTTATCAAACAATCTTCGATTTTCGCCTGTTTCTTAACTACATCCTCCGCAAAAGCACGGCAATTAGGCGCGCCGCAGGAGCCGCAGTCAATACACGGTAGCTCTGATTTGAGCTTCTGTATTTCGGACATCATACGCATAGATTCCTGCATACTGTCACTAAGTCTTGAAATCGGCTTATATATCGGAAATTCATCAAAGGTAAAGCTATCGGGCATATTTTCCTTTTCGCTATCCGACAAAAAGTTCTGCGAAACGGGAAGATAACGTCTTAGCGCCTGAAGCCTTGCTTTTGCGATAAAGGGGTTTTGAATGGTCATAACCCCGCCGACACATCCGCCTGTGCAGGCATTAAGCTCAATAAACTCAAGCGGAGGTATGTTACCGTTTTCCACCTGGTCAAGCACCTTAATTACATTATCTATACCGTCGGCCGCCAAGTAACTGTCATTAAAAATAGCAGTTGCCTCGCCGCCTGAGGACGCCCACCCAATACCTATCATACCTGAATTCGAAAGGGTTTTAACCTCAGCACCGTATTTCATAGCCGATATAAGCTGAAAATATATATCATTTACTGCAACAACACAGTCAACACGGCTCTTATAGCCTGCAAAGCCGTTTTTAACATAGCTTGCCTTTGCAGGACAGGGTGAAATAAAGCAAACGCCTATTTCCTCATCCCCCAGTTCGGGATGTTCCCTTTTAGCCTTGTCACGTGCCAGCATTGCCGCAACCTCCATAGGAGGCAGCATTTTGATTATATTTTCCTTAAGTGACGGAAATCTTAAACCTATAAGCCTTAAAACAACAGGACAAGCCGAGCTTATAGCAGGCTTTTTAACATTGTTGTTTTTCAGATAAATTCGCGTGTAAGCAGAAACAAGCTCTGCCGCTGCAGATACCTCGAAAACATCGTCAAATCCTATTTTGAGCAGTCCGTCAAGCACATAGTCAACATCGTCAAGATTTTCAAACTGACCGTAAAGCGTAGGTGCTGGAAGTGCTATCTTCCATTTAAAGCCGTCCATAGCGGAAAGCTTACTGCACTTGGCTTTTTTAGCGCTTTGAGGACACACTCTTATACATTCGCCGCAATCAATACAGCGATCTTCATTTATAACCGCACGGTTATCTCTTATACGGATAGCCTCGGTAGGACAGTGCTTAAGACAGGTAGTACAGCCGTTACATTTCGGGGTATCTAAATATACTGAATGCTCGTATGTATTCATAATTCATTACCTACCGAAAAAAATAATTAGTTGATATTAACCCTCATAGTTATTGTAGTGCCTTGGCCTACAACAGACTCAATATTCATATAATCGGTGTATCGCTTCATATTAGGAAGTCCCATTCCTGCGCCAAAGCCTAAGGAACGGATATTATCAGTAGCAGTGGAAAAACCCTCCTGCATAGCCTGATTAATGTCCTTAATTCCGGGACCCTTGTCGCAAAGCCTGATTTCAATATAATCCTCGGTAACGTCTACATCGGCAATACCGCCGCCTGCGTGAATTA
>CAZNTP010000128.1:0-3848 GCA_964575985.1 uncultured Ruminococcus sp.
TTAGCGGTACATTCTCTGAGTCCCTTTTCAACTGCGGGGAAGAAGTTCTTTGGTACTGCACCGCCGAATACCTCATCCTCAAATACAAGTTCCTCGCTGTCACAAGGCTCGAATCTGATCCAAACATCACCGAACTGACCGTGGCCGCCCGACTGCTTTTTATGTCTGCCCTGCACCTTAACCGATTTTCTGATAGTCTCGCGGTAGGCAATTTTCGGCTTTTTGAGCTCTACCTCAGCGCCGAATTTTGATTTAAGTCTCGAAATAATTACATCTATATGCTGCTCACCCAAGGCCTCAAGAATCTGCTCCTTGGTTTCATTATTCATATAAACCGATATTGTGGGGTCTTCCTCCATCATACGATTAAGCGCCGAGGTGATTTTTTCTTCGTCACCCTTAGCCTTGGGGTATACTGCAACAGAGAGTGTGGGGTTGGGGAAATCGATAGCCTCAACCGCAACATTTCCCTTTTCGGAAAGGGTATCACCCGTAATAGCACTGCCAAGCTTTGCTACTGCGCCGATATCACCCGCACCGATAAAGCCTGCATCCTCCTGCTTGCCGCCCTTAAGCCACATAACCTTTGAAATACGCTCTTCGCTTTCGTTTCGGTTATTGATAAGGCGGATATCATTTCCAACCTTACCCGACAGCACCTTGAAGTATGAAAGCTTACCAACAAACGGGTCGGCAATAGTCTTGAAAATTGTAAGCGCCGCAGCGCCCTCTGCTTTATATGGCACCTCTTCACCGTCAGCCGTTTTATAGCTGCAATCAGCGGCGGAGGGCATAACCTTAATAAGATTTTCCACCATCATACCAACGGCGTCACCCGTCTGCTGAATACCGCAGTAAACGGGGCAGATATCACCGCTCTTAACACCTGTTTTAAGACCTGAAATAATTTCCTCAGGTGTAAATTCCTCACCTGCGAAATATTTTTCCATGAGCTCCTCATCAGTTGTGGCAATAGCCTCCAGAAGCATACTGCGCATATCATCAAGCTCGGTGCTTACGGGCATACGGTATTCCTTAGCCGTAATACCCTCAAAAGCGTAAGCCTTGTTTTCAATAAGATTTATGTAGCATTTAACCTCATCATTCTCAATATAAGGCACAATTACAGGACAGATTACCGCACCGTAATTACCTGCAAGGGCAGATAAAACTCTGTAGAAATGGGCATGGGTGGAATCAAGCTTACCGATAAAGAAAGCCACGCTCTTATTCTTTTTGCGCGCCTTCTCAAAGGCCTGCTTGGCGCCAACTGTAAGACCCGATTTACCCGATATTGCGATAACTGCACTGTCTGCCGCGGCAAGAGCCTCGTCAACACCGCCTGCAAAATCAAAAAGACCGGGGGCATCAATAAGATTTATCTTTTCGCCCGACACCTCTAAGGCATAAACCGCCGTTGATACCGAAACCTTACGCTTCTTTTCTTCAGGGTCAAAATCCATAACGGTTGTTGAATCGCCTGTTTTGCCTATACGGTCAACTGCTCCTGCATAATATAAAATAGCGTCTGCCAAGGTGGTCTTACCCGAACCGCCGTGACCTAATAGCGCTATGTTTTTAATTAGATTTTCAGTATACTGTTTCAAAATAATACACTCCTTTGGGATACAATGTTATGAATGTATTATATCACAGTTTATTAGCAAATACAAACAGTTTTTTTCAAATCTTTATAAATAATTTATTCAAAAGTTATAAATTTGGTGCATTTGTCGAAATATAGGGCATAAAAATTACAAATTGTAATTTTTATTTGTTTAAAAAGGCGAAAAAGTAACATTTTTGAAACCAAATTGTAACCAATTTGTTTTTGCTATTTTTAATATATTTAGTATATAATGATTATAGAATTCGTGTTTGGAGGTGCGCATTATGAAAAAAGGTTTGTTGACCGTAGCTATTGGTTTTGTTGCCGTAGCGGTTTTTTCAGTTTCAATGTTTGCATCTTCCACTCCAAATACTGCCGAAATCAAACCTAACCCCACCGCCAAGGCAGAGGTTATCACCGTTGCTGATACAGATAAAAGCTCTGCCGACGCTACTAAGGTT
The DNA here is from genome assembly GCA_964575985.1 of uncultured Ruminococcus sp. Classification (GTDB taxonomy): domain Bacteria; phylum Bacillota; class Clostridia; order Oscillospirales; family Acutalibacteraceae; genus UBA737. The sequence continues at coordinate 2,071 of CAZNTP010000128.1, forward strand.
TTAGAAACCCGTTTTCTTAATATGCTCAACCACAATTTTGTTTATGATGACACCTTCTGCTCGGTTGAGGATATTGTTAACAGCTCTATGCCGGCATTACTTCAGCACAGAGATACCGAAAACGAGTCATTTATAAATGAGACCTATGTTGCTGACTATGTTTTAAATATGTACGGCATAGAGGATATTGATTTTAGCACAATTAATACCGATTTTGAACAGATGGACGGTTATGTTTATATCATCCCCCGCGGTTTTACACGCTACAGTCATAAAATAACTTCGGTTACCGATAATGAGGACGGCAGTTACACCGTAAAAACCAAAATTTCATCCGCTTCACATGACGGTATCGATTTTATAGACACCTGCACAACCCTGTTTGTTCCAAATGCAAATTCAGCTTTCGGATTTAGTATTATCTATTCAAATATTGGCGGTACATCAACTGCAGTTTAAATTCAAAAAATATTAAAGCGGTTTCACAGAGAAGTGAAACCGCATTTTTTATTTTAACACCTTATCTGCAAAATCCTTTGCAAATGCTTGGAGCGCTTCAAAATCCATTGCATTTATATAATAACCCTCAAGCTCATCGTGTACACGTTTTGCTTCGCCCAAAGTTTCCACTGCCGCTCTTAGTAGATTGTCGGCAGTTTTTTTGTTAAATTTTATTCGCTTACGGCTTTTTGCAATCTGTTCTGCATGAACAAAACGTCTGGCGTGAATTCTACGCGTACTGTTATTAACTGTAAAATACTCATTCTCGCGTATAAAACCTAATGACAGCTCGGGCAGAATAACCCCATCAATCAGCATTTCGGGCAAAAATGCATTTTTAACCGTTATAACCTCATATCCGCCGGATAGTGCATATTCCCTTACCTGCCGCATTATTACGTTGGTCACACTGCCGCATTCGTCACTGATAATTACTGTGTTTTTACAAAGGGCGGTAACGGTATCACCGAATGAAACTACACCGTTTGGGGTAATTCCGCTTAAAAAACGTACTGTTTCTTTGCCATAGCACAGGTTGTTTTTTTGCGGTATACGCTTTCTGCAAAGTCTTTTTGCAAAGCTTAAAACCCTTTCCTTGTCGGTGCATGCATCGGCAATTTTAAAATTATCTATAATAAACTGGCCCACCGCCTTTAAATAGCAGGATGCCCTTTTGTGCAAAAGCTTATTTTTATCTGTAAGGGCTATTATATTATCCCTTTTCCCATCAAATTTATCGGTATCCCAAAAATCTCCGAAATTAAGTATCTGCTCACAAACCGCGGGATATTTCGGGTCAACCGTATGCGGTGCTGTACCATCCATTATAATAATTTTTTTATCGGGGAATATTACCGCATCCAGCGAATGTGGGTCACTGCTGCAGGGGACCTGTTCTGCTTTTATCCCCTTTTCGTCAGCCCTTTTTACAATATATTTCATAAATGATGACTTACCCGTTCCGGGACCGCCCTTTATTATGTAATTCCGCCAACCCTCTTTTGCGCTGTAGCAGTTCTCAAAGCAGGATACAAAGCCAGAACTCGAATTTGCCGCCAAAAAATATTTTAAACCGTTTTCCACAATATACCGCACCTTTCGAAAGAATAGAAATTTTCAACTGCGAACATTACATATTATTCCGCAAATTTTGTTTTGACACAGTGGCGAAAATAATATATAATACTAAGAGAGTCGGTCAGACGGTTGCGGGCAGAAATGCCTGAGGAAAGTCCGAGCCCCACAGGGCAGAATAGCGGCTAACGGCCGCCGAGGGT
>CAZNTP010000129.1:0-3759 GCA_964575985.1 uncultured Ruminococcus sp.
AAGTTATATAACAAAATCAAAACGAAAATAGCACCAACAACTCCGATGCAAAAAAGCGTTGCCACATATTGTCCTTGCATCAATTCGTATTGATTTGCTACCAGGTTGTTATGTATACCGAGTAATGTCTGAATATCCTCCAACTGTTCGGTATAGTCAGCCAAAGGGGTTGGGGTTGGACTAATTGCTTCCATCAGCCTTTACCACATCTACTACAAGTAAATCCTTGTATTTATTACGAGCCAGGTAGACAACTACCTTGTCGCCCTTTTTTAATTTAGATGCTCCATCAGGAACCTCACGCAAGTAGAATTCAACAGCTTCGCCATCAGCCCGTTCACAGTAAAGCATAGAGTACGAATTACCTTTTGCAGACTGCATGTTAGCAAGACCGCGAAATTCAAGTGTTTCAGTTTTCATTCTTAACATATTAAGAACCTCCTTATTTAATTTGATACCTTATTTTACTATTTTGAAATAATAATTTCAACGGCAGAATAACCAAAATTAACATGATTAAATTGTGCAAAATCAACAAAAAACCTGGTCATTAATGGCCAGGTTTCACGTGAAACATTATTCTTGATTATACATTCTTTCTACTTTCTTATTGTGTTCCTCAATGATTTTGCAGAAGATAGCACCTGAACGTCTAAATTCAGCCCAGTATCCATTCATGGCACAATATTTAGCAAAATCGGTTACAGTTACAATAGTGTCATCGCTCTCAATCCACTCTATTAATTCTGTCACTTTTTCGCCCTCACTCTTCTCATTCTTATTTATTAACTCACGCACACGCTTCGCCATATTACCTTTTACTTCATCAATGCTATACTGTGCTTTATCAGTATCATTATAATGTATTAAGTATAAAAGTGCATTATCGACTTTTTTAGCTTCTTCTATGTAGTTTTCTGTTATGCCTAAATTCTTACAGATAGCACTACTCCAGGTTCCCTGGTTAAATCTTAAAACAATGTGCCAATGAGGCTTTTTAACTGTTCCCTCTTTATGTTCAGGATTTGCCTCTTCGTCAGCTTTAGTCCAGGTATCCTTGTCATGCAAAATCATTGCATAATCATATGATTGCTTAATAATTTCCACAGCTTTAGCGTGCTGTTCGTTTTCAGGATAAAGCAATAAACAATGGGTTCTTGAGCGGTATTTGTCTTTCATGGTAAAGACCTCCTTATTTAATTTGATACCTTATTTTAACACATAACTATAATTGTGTCAAGTGTTATTTTTAAGGTTTTGACACATGACACACAACTTGCTTAGTCGTAGTGAGCAAGCTGTGTCAACATCACATGCTATAGGGTCTCCGACGGGTCTCCGACGGGTCTCCGACGGGTAAGGGACTTGTCCCTTACAACCCATCTTCCCTCGGCGGGGGCCAGGCCCTGACAACGGGGTTGTCAAGGCAGTAGCCAGGGTTGGGACTGTTAAGCCGTCAAGGGTCGCTCCTTATGCTCACTTCGTTCCGCTACCGCTTTCCCCCTTGACTGCTGCCAAGTTTAAAAATTCCATTGCTCCGAATTTGCCAATGCTATTTCTGTTCTATCCATATACTCTTTACTCTTTGCACTTTCCAGCATCTGATAACTATCATAACAATTCCTTAACTCTTCAGTTTGAATAAACGAGTCCACTTTAATGGACTTAATCTTTCTACGTTTATCGTAATCTGAATTGCTACAAAGATTATCATAATCTACTGGGTCATATAGTTTCTCGACAGTGAAGCACCCAAACAGAGTTCTACATTCATAACAACCGAAAGACAAAGAACGGAAGTTTTTGTCTACAAAGTGCCATCTTTGAGCGGTATATAAAATTTGTATTCCGTTCTCTTTTCTGACTTGTGTAAGAAGCGTAAGGAGTGCTATAGGAAAGTCTTTAAAAGCTCGAGAATTGAACTCATTCTGTACTTCGTCCCAGGCAACAACAAGAGGTTTATCATACTTTTTAAGTAAATCTTTCCACCCAGTAAAAGCGAAATCCTGGTCGTAAAAGAAGTAGTTAGTCATAATATAAATATCATTACCATACTGTTCTCTTAACTGCTCCAAGCGTCTTGACATACACATAGTTTTTCCCGCTCCAGGAAGACCGAAATAACCATATATTCCATAAAGGTGTACCCCCTTATTTTTATTATCCTTTATTCTGCGTATAACCAAATAAGGAAACATAAACAGCACTTTTAAAATTACAATTAACATAAGTTCCTCCAAAATAAGGGGCACTCTAAAGGTGTGCCCCTCTTATTTATGTGAGCGGTAACAACCGCCATACAAAGATTAAAACACCAGCCACAAATCTAAACATTAACCACCCTAATATAGTAGTAAATACATAAGCCACAAGGTCAGCACCTAAAACCCATGCACCATACCCAAGGATAGTCATAAGCGTAGAGGCAATATCAACTGGCACAGTAACAATGTTAAAGCCCGTAAAAATCATTTCAATTAGATTCATAGTAAGCTCAACCAAGCCTTCAACAATCATTAGTCATTGCCCTCCTTATTAGTTATAGATTTATTAGCAAGTCCAGCAGATACAGCCCCCTCTTGACCTATAAACGAAAGCGTTTGTCTAAAGTTATATAACATAAGCATCAAAGCCGTAAAACCTCGCAAAATAGGACGAAAATATTCTACAGCTTGTACAAGAACACTGGTATCCAAGAACTTAAGATTAAGATTACCAATACCGAAAAAATTATAATTTGCAACGACATCTTCAACCTCCGATTCTGTAATAGAGTCCTTTAAAAAAGCCAAAGCATCAACATTAAAACCTAATTTATTTTGAACACTAACAGTCATATCAATAAAGCTATTTTCAATCGCCGTAGTGTCTGGTATAAAAATATCCTTAATACCATTAACTATTGTTTGTGAAAGATTCTTAATGTTTTCGACAAGAGCGGTAAGCTTATCAGCAATGCCAGACAACCAACCCCACAAAGTACTACCACTAACATTGTCTGATTCAGTTCCGGAAGAGTCTCCGTTTCCATTGTCGCCCCCGTCAGTTTCATTATCTCCTCCGCCAACGGGTCCGGAGGTAGCGGAAAAACCACGTTTCCGTCTTTGTCTAAAATATCAATATTAGAATAAACAATTTTTTCAAAACCTCCAAAATTACCACCAGAAGGGTTCCCAGTTCTTCCTTGACTAACCCATTGACCATCAGTCAACTTATACCAATAAAAATGTAACGAACCATTAGCCCATAAACTTGGCGTGCCATTATTAAGATAATATGTAAAATTATCGCCCTCTAAAGCATAAAAGACATAATTTCCACCTACTTGCTCTAATACAACATGAATTTCTTGTTCTGTTTGTGGCAAACTTGGAAGATTAGATGGATATTCCATAGCAAATGCTGTTAGAGTTGTACCCGTTAACATGACCGCAGTCATAAGTATAAATAAAAATCTTTTCATTATTCTCTCCTTTCATTAAAAAAGGGAGGACATTCCGCCCTCCCTTAAGCCGTTCCTAAAGGAACTTGTAGATGATTCTCGGAATTAAACTAATACCGATGAATGTTGCCATAATACCGATGCCGATAGGCACTAAAGTAGTTAGACCGCTGGACAATGCAGTAGTAATAGGAGCCACTAACTCCTCTGTGATAGCAAATGTCATAGCCTTAAGCCCTCCTTTCAGTAACATTTTTTAAGTAAGTTATATAACAAAATCAAAACGAAAATAGCACCAACAACTCCGATGCAAAAAA
>CAZNTP010000130.1:0-3747 GCA_964575985.1 uncultured Ruminococcus sp.
CCAAAGGGCAAAAATTATAATATTACCCCTACCCACAAACTAGGCATAGGGGGGCTAAAGATATTATAGCACCCAAAAGAACGTTTTTCAAGTTAAAAAAACGTTTTTCGGGGGTGCTATCTATAAAAAATTCCGCCGTTTTTTTGTGAGAATAGTCAAAATCGACACAAAAAGACTGTTCTGACCTTTTTTTACAGATTATATCCCAGCTTGTTACTATGAGTATAATACAATATTTTTCTACTGTCAAGCATTTTTTTAAAAAATTATCCAACGAGCTCTGTTCAAATCCTGAAAAAGCTTTCTCCCAGAGAAGAAATAGAGGCAAAGCCATCCCTTTTGTTGTCATTCTGAGCAACAAAGTTGCGAAAAAATCCGTAATACCCGCGGGGATTGCCGCTCAGCCTCCCTTGCCCTAAAGGGAGGGGTAGATTCCCTCACGGTGCGAGGGAAATGTCGCAAAGCGGCAAAGGGAGACGGGTCTGTCAGACCAACAAGCGCCCCTTGCCTAAAGAGGAGAGGGCCGCACGAATGTGTGGCGAGGGGATTGTGGTTGGTGGAGGGATTTTCTCGCAATGACTATGTTGGCGAATTGTCGCGCTTTTCGGACAGTCGGGGACGCCTGTCCCTACAAATGTAATGACAAACGCTAAACATTTGTTCTAAAATATATTGCAAAGTTTGTCGGTTTGTGGTATACTCGTTATTGGAATAAGGTGAGCCTAAACGGTAGGCGGTTAGCCCTCATTACTTAAGAGGGCATTTGCCCTCTTTTTTAGGGGGTGATGCTATGGAATATTATTATCTTATAATTTTAGTCCTGATTGTAGCCACAGGCTACATAACAAGCATAAAAAAATAAACCGCCACTCGCCAAAGTAATCGGTTTATTTTAACTAATTATTTAGGCTAACCGTCTATATACGGCTTGCCTTATTTCACTTTTATTATATCATAAATACTGCGAATGTCAAGCACCTCTTTTGCATGAGGTGCTTTATTGTATCTAAGCTTTTGAATATATCCAAGCTTTCGCCCCGAGAAGAAATAGAGGCAAAGCCATCCCTTTTGTTGTCATTCTGAGCAACAAAGTTGCGAAAAAATCCGTAATACCCGCGGGGATTGCCGCTCAGCCTCCACTTGTCAGGGGAGGTGGCAAAACAAAGTTTTGACGGAGGGGTAGTTTTCTCTCCCTCAGTCTCGTTTCACTCGACAGCTCCCTCGTCAGAGGGAGCCAAAGATGAGGTCAAGCTTTCTCCTCAAGGAGAAGGCAAAGAAACATAAATTTATATTGTTTCAACTTTAATAAGGTTGGTGTTGCCCGAACGCCCGTTCGTAACACCGCCTGTCATAACTATTTTATCACCTGTACCCAACCCCAGAGTTTTGCGAGTCAGCCTTGAAGCCTGATAAAACAGAACATCGGTAGAAGTGTAGTTCTCGCACATCACGGGCACCACACCCCAAGAAAGCGCCAACTTTCGCCAGGTTTTTTCTTCTGTAGTAATACCTATAATATTAACATGGGGTCTGAATCTTGAGACCATTCTTGCCGTCATACCCGAAAGCGAACAAACAGCTATTGCCTTGGCATCAATATCAATTGCCATTCCGCAGGTAGCGTGGGAAATCGCATCCACCGTATTCTTGATTTTAAATTCTCGGTTTAAAAATCGCTTTTCATAATGAATATTCTGCTCAGTGTTAAAGGCTATTCTGTCCATTGCCTTAACAGCCTCTACGGGATACTGCCCTGCCGCAGTCTCGCCCGAAAGCATTATAGCGCTTGTACCGTCATAAACCGCGTTAGCCACGTCGGAAATTTCGGCACGGGTAGGTCTTGCGTTATAAACCATAGACTCAAGCATTTCGGTAGCGGTAATAACACGCTTGCCCAAAAGGCGACACTTGGTTATAAGCTTTTTTTGAATTGCGGGAAGCTCTTCAAAAGGAATTTCCACACCCATATCACCGCGGGCAATCATAATACCGCTGCACTCTTCGCAAATTTCCTCAATATTATCAACACCCGAACGGTTTTCAATTTTTGCGATAATATCTACATTATCTGCGCCCTGCTCTGCCAAGAACTCTTTGACATCAAGCAAGTCCTGACGGCAGGAGACGAACGAACAGGCAAGAAAATCAATATCATGCTGCAGACCAAATAAAATATCCTGCTTATCCTGCTCGCTCAGATACTTTTGCTTTAAGGTTTTGTTTGGAAAGCTCATACTCTTACGGTCGGAAAGCTCGCCGCCAATCAACACCTTGCATTTAACCTCGCTCTTGGTGGTGCTCAGCACCTCAAAGCTTAAAAGCCCGTTATTCAGAAGAATTTTATCCCCCTGTGCTAGCTCCTTGGGCAAATCCTTATAATTAACCGAAACCTTATTGCTGTCGCCCTCAATATCCTCAGCAGTAAAGGTAAACTCCGCTCCCTCTTCCAGCCTGATTTTACCGTTTTTAAAGGTTTTTATTCTGTACTCAGGACCTTTGGTGTCAAGCAGTATCGCAATAGGCATTCCAAGCTTTTCCCTCACCTTTTTAACAAGGGCAATCCTTTCGCCGTGTTCCTTATAGGTGTTATGTGAAAAATTCATACGCGCTACGTTCATACCTGCAAGGCACATTTGGGTTATGGTTTCCTCGTCCGAGCAGGCAGGTCCTATAGTACAGACTATTTTTGTTTTGCGAATATTATTCATACTTTTTCAAACCTTTACAATTTATTCCAACTAATTCTAACACAGTGCCGTACAAAATTCAATTATAGATATTTTTTTAACAACACCTTATATATTATATATACAAAATATGCCTCGGCTTCCCGAGACATATTTAAGCAGAGGAGGAGTATTCGAACCCGATTTTTACGAGACGATTTTTACCTCCGCTGTGTTAAAATACTCGCAAATCCGTCAGGATTTGCTGCGTTTTGTGCCGTGCCGATGCAAAAATCGGCACCGTAAAAATTCTGCGACCTAAAACGTGCAGAATTTTGTGTGATTTTTGGTGCAGTGAAGGTGGCAAGGCTGGCGCCTGCCGCCGCCAATAATCCAAAAAGCGCCTAAATACTGCCGTTTTAGGCGTGTTCGGATATTCCTCCTCTGCTTAATTATTCCATTTGACGACCTAAAAAATCAGCCGCCACACCCGCAAGCTTTACATCTGTTTCACTGGCGTTAGTTCCAACCTCGTCAGCCACTAATACTACTGCACCGCTCACGTCCCCCGCATTAACTATCGGCACACCAACGCGTATATTACGTTTTACACCCTCAAGCGCGGGATGGCTGTCATCATTTTCAAAATTAACGCTGCGGCGTTGCTCCATTATTTCCTCTAATGTCGGCGTAACGCGTCTTTCCAGTACCTCTTTTTTAGAGATGCCCGACGCCGCTACGCAATGGTCACGGTCGCAAATGAGTACGGGCAGACTTGTCGCCTGAGCCAAAGCTTCGGCATACTGTGTAGCAAAATCCGACAACTCCCCTATAGGCGAATATTTTTTAAATACCACCTCCCCGCCGGTGCCGGTGTAAATTTCTAACGGGTCTCCCTCGCGAATACGCATAGTTCTTCTGATTTCTTTGGGAATAACCACACGACCTAAATCATCTATACGACGTACAATTCCTGTTGCTTTCATATATTTACTCCTTTTCTCTACTCTAAAATGTGCCAAAAACCCAGTATTTATGCGGGTTTTCAGGTTTTTTGATTTACTCAAGTCACATCTCATTC
>CAZNTP010000131.1:0-3739 GCA_964575985.1 uncultured Ruminococcus sp.
TACCATAAAACGCAGAAAAAGCCCAGTGAAAACTGGACTTTTTCGACAGTCTGAACTAAGGTCTCAACGAGACCTTAGTTTTTTAATTGAGAGAAGTATAAAATAGAATGTCACCGAAACAAATACTATAGCCGCGCCTGAGGCTATTCCCAAGTAGTAGGAAAGTGTAATTCCCGCTATGCAAAAGGCGGTGCTTAGCAAAACAGCTATAATAATTCGGCTTTTAAGTGTTTTAGATAACTGTGCGGCACAGGCGGCAGGGGCGCTAAGAAGAGCTATTACCAAAATAATTCCTACCACCTTTATAAGCGACACAATGCTGAGCGCCGTAAGTATTAAAAGCAGGTATTCTAAAAAGGTGGTTTTAAGTCCGTTAATTTTTGCAAAGTCGCTGTCAAATAAAAATGCTTTCCAATCGTTGAATAATACTGCAACGGTAAGCATTATTATCAGTGTGAGAGGTAGCATAATGTAAATATCAAGCCTTGTGACAGAGAGTATGTTGCCGAAAAGATAGGAATTCATATCGGGTGGATACCCAGGCATCATTCCTGTAAAGGCAATACCAAGCGCCATACCGAGAGACCACAAAAGTGATATTATTATGTCGCTGTTCGCGGTGTTTTTTCGGCGTACAGTGCCAATAATCAGCGCCGCTATGGCCGAGAAAAGTCCCGCGCCGAAAATGGGCTCAAAGCCTAATAAATAGCCGAGTCCTACTCCGCCGTAGGCAGTGTGCGCAATACCGCCGCTCATAATAAGCAGCTTTTTTTCGGTTATTATAACACCTATTACACCGCAGATTATGCTTGCAAGTATTCCCGCAAGCAGTGCGTTGCGCATAAATGAATATTCTATTAAGGCTTTAAGCATTGCCGTCACCCTCGCTCTCCTGAGAGTTTGCGCCGTACAAAATTTTTGTTATATCTTCATTTATAACGGGTGCGCCGCAGTAAACAAGCTCGCGGTTAATAAGCGCCAGCCTTGTGGAATAGCTACAAGCGGCAGAAAGGTCGTGGGTTACAACAATTATAGTTAAACCTTTGCTGTTAAGTTCTCTTAAAGTGCTGAATATTTTATTCCTTGATGCTATATCGACATTAGCAGTAGGCTCGTCAAGCAGTAGTATTTCGGGGGCGGAGGCAAGAGCACGGGCTATAAGCAGGCGTTGGAATTCGCCACCCGAAAGCTCGGCTATTTGCTTGTTTTTATATTGCTCAAGTCCTAAAAGATGCAAAAGCTCAGCGGCTTTTTGTTTTTCATCATTTTTAAATGCTTTAAAAGGGTGAAGTCCCGATTTTAAAAATGCGGTCATAACCGTTTCGAGCACGGTAATCGGGAAATTGCGGTCTATAGAGGCTGTCTGCGGAACATAGCTTATTGCGGCCTTTTTAGGCACAATTTCAACAGTGCCGCTATCAGCCTTTAGAAAGCCTAAAATAGCATTTATCAGTGTGGTTTTGCCGCCGCCATTTTGACCGATTACCGAGAGAAATTCGCCCTTTTTTATATCAAGATTTATGTTGTTTATAGCATCGGCTCCGCTATAAGAAACGCTAAGGTCGTTAATTTTAATTACTGAATCCATTATTTCATCGCCTTTAGTAAGGAATCTGTTGTTTTCTGTAGGTTTTCGGTGTAATTGGTAGCTAATGGCTCTAACATAACGGCTTCGCCGCCGATTTCCTCTGCAAAGCTGAGTGCCGGTTTTTTAGAAGACTCTGCCTGATAGAATACTACCCTTATATCTTCCTTTTTGGCGACATCAGCCATTTCTGCCAGCCGTTTTGCAGAAACCTCCTTGCCGTGCTCCTCAATTGCGTACACCCAAAGGGAATAATCGTCTGCAAAATAGCCAAATGCCGAATGAAATACCATAAATTTGCGTGCTTTCAAGTCTTTAAGGCTTGAGGAGATGTTGCTGTCAAGGGTTTGCAGTTCTTCGATATAAGCATTAGCATTTTTTGTGTAAAGCTCGGCGTTTTCGGGGTCAAGTTTTTTTATAGCCTCGGCTATAGCCGAAATCATAACTATTACTCTTTTGGGTGAGAGCCAAATGTGCGGGTCGCGGCTACCGTGTTCGGTGAGCTCTGGGTAAAGCTCGGCCGCCTTTTCATGCAGGGCTACCGTTTTGGTTTTCTCGTTTATAATGGGTAAAATTGAATTCTCTTCTGCGGGAACACCGATAGAAAAATAGATTTCCGCATCTGAAATAGCCGTTATTTCTGTGGGTGTAGGCTCATAGGTTTCAGGCGAAGCACCTGTGGGGATAGCGGTTACTATATTAAATTTATCACCGCAGACTTTGGTTACAAATGTAGCTTGCGGTGCGATTGATACCGCAATAGTTTTTTTGCCGTCGGTTTCTTTTTTCGGCGATTTACAGCCCGAAAATAAAAGAATTAAAAAAGTTAATAATATTATTGCCGTTTTTTTCATAACACACTCCAAATTGCAAATGATTTGCAATTTATATTTTAATACTTGCAAGCGCCTCTGTCAAGCAAAAATGCAAATTGCTTGCATTTTAACCTCGCGTATTATATGCTTGAGGTACAATAGGGACAAAAATCTTTTGTAAATACTTGTAAAACTCCAAAAAGTGTGATAAACTAAAAGCACCACACAAAACTAAATATAGCAACTGATACGGGAATCGTTTTTATTTTGGTAAAAACGCATTCTCTATTTTGGCATTCTCGTATGGGTTGCTAATAGTTTTGTGTGGTAGCAAACTGGAGTTATGCGTTTTTCGGTGTGTGTAGCTTCGGTTGCACACACTTTTTTATTTATGGAGGGTTTTATGAAAATTAGGAGTAAAATATTAGAACAGACTAAAACTAATTAAATTATAGATTATATGGAGGAAAGAATATGAGTTTTGCATATATTTTATTTGTAATTATTCTTCTTATTGCAATAATTGGTATAGAAAACATTTTTAAAGCTATTCTTATAGTTGGTGGTATTGTTTTAGTCATCTTTATAATACGGAAAATATATGATAATGCGACTATTAAAGATTCAATTGCAAAAACAAACTATCAAATAGAAAAATACGAAAAATCTTATTTTTCGGAAGGATATAAAACACGGCAATCAGTTACAGGCGATTTTTTTAAATATTCTTGGGGTGCAGAGCGATATACTTGTCAATACAACAACACATCTATATGTGCCAATTGTGCAAGAAGAGTAGAAAGAAAAATTGACGATTTATATTATTACGGTTCCTCATATAATCGGTGCACGGAAACGAACGATGATTAAAAACTGTTATGTTCAATTGTTTTTAATTATTGGCCGAAAGATGACACTATATTACCCCCCTACAAACCCTATCAAAAAGTGTGTTATATGTGAGGATATAAAACTTAAATGTTTGATGGGATAAAAGATAATTCTTCTCTCATCAAAGATAAAAACTGAATATTTATCAAAACGCCCTCTTGTTTAAGAAATTAAGCAGGAGGGATGTTTTTTTGCTTTCACCAAAACAGAAGGGGTGTAAGTTTTGAAATGACAGGAAAATGTCCATCTGCCATCCTGCCCGTATGGAAGGCGATGCTCAAAATTGTGAGATTTTGAAGGCAAGGCAGGAATAACCGTCATACTTTTGTGGGTTTTACCGCTTAAAAACAAAGTTTTCAACTGCATTTTGCTTGTATGATTTTCAATGTGTCAGTATGATTTTTGTCATACCATCAAAAATAGAGTTATCTCGTAGTTTCGGGATAAC
>CAZNTP010000132.1:0-3732 GCA_964575985.1 uncultured Ruminococcus sp.
GGTCCCAAGAAGACCATTGCTAACAAGAAGAAGTAAGGAGGGATATGTACAATGGATATTTGTGAGAAGATTGCTTATATTAAAGGTCTTGCAGAGGGTCTTGAACTGTCATGTGACACTAAAGAGGGTAAAATCCTTAATGCTATAATTGATTTACTCGGTGACATTACCGAAGAAATCTGCGACATTGAGGACGGTTGCGATGAGCTTTGTGAGCAAATTGACGCTGTTGACGAGGATCTTGCTTCCTTAGAAGAAATCATCTATGAGGATGATGAGGACGATTGCGATTGCGACTGTGACGATTGCTGTGACTGCGATGACGAGGTTTACGAGATTGAATGTCCCGCCTGCAATGATGTAATTTACCTTGACGGCGATATGCTCGCAGAGGAAGGTATGACCTGCCCCAACTGCGGTACAGAGCTTGAATTCGATTTCGACTGTGACTGTGACGATTGCTGTGACTGCGAAGAAACCGAAGAATAATTAAAACAATTAATTGGTAGGGGTTGGCGGTGCCAGCCCCTATATTTTTTGAAGAGAAGTGAAAGCATTGAACAAAACCGAACTAAAATTTGAATTTGAGGTTGTGAATACCGAAAATACGGGTATTCCTGTAATCATTGTCGCGGCAGGCGGCTCCACACGGATGAAGGGTATAAACAAGCAGTTTTTAACCCTTAAAGGCATCCCTGTAATAGTAAGAACTCTGCTCGCTTTTGAAAAAAGCAGGTATATAAGCCGTATTATTTTAGTAGCGCGCGAGGAGGATATCTTTTCGCTTCAGCTTTTGGCTGAGGAATATTCTGTCTCAAAGCTTACCGACATTGTAACGGGCGGAAACAACCGCCAACAATCAGTTTTAAACGGTTTTGCAAGGCTTGAGAATTTTGAAACATCAGTATTAATTCAAGACGGTGCGCGTCCTTTTGCTACAGAGGAAATAATCGGCAATGTAGTAGAGGCGCTCCAAAGCTTTTCAGCAGTAACCTGCGGAGTTAAGGTCAAAGACACGATAAAACGGGTAAATTCAGACGGTATTGCCTCAGAAACACTCAACCGCGACGAGCTTTTCGCTGTGCAGACACCGCAGGGAGTTAATATTGCCGAATACAAAAAGGCTGTTGCCAATATTTGCGATTTATCACTTTTTACCGATGATACCTCGATAATGGAAGCGGCAGGCCACAGGGTTAAATGTGTTGAGGGCAGTTATAATAACATTAAAATAACCACCCCCGAAGACATTGCGGTTGCCGAAAGTTATTTAGAACAGGAGTAAGCTTTATGAGAATAGGTCACGGATACGATGTTCACCGCCTTACTGAAAACCGACCTTTGATTATTGGCGGCGTAAATATTCCCTATGAAAAAGGTCTTTTAGGTCATTCGGATGCCGATGTACTTTTGCACGCTATTTGCGATGCCCTATTGGGTGCCGCGGCTTTGGGTGACATAGGTAAACATTTCCCCGATAATGACGATAGCTTTAAAAATATTGATAGCCGCATTTTGCTGAGAAGAACAGTCAACCTATTAGCCGAAAATGGCTATAAAATAGGAAATATTGATGCCACCGTAATTGCCCAGAAGCCAAAGCTTGCACCCTTTATTGACACAATGCGCCAAAACATTGCGGCCGACTGCGGTGTTGAGTGCGACTGTGTAAACGTTAAAGCCACTACCGAGGAAAAATTAGGCTTTACAGGTGAGCTTTTAGGCATTTCTGCGCATGCAGTCTGCACAATCGAAAAGTAATATAATAACCAATCCCTGCATATTAATTAATGTGAGGGATTGGTATGAAATTTTTTATTACGCTTAAAAGAAGACATTTAGCGGTAATTTTAGCCGTACTTATTATAGGTCTTTTAATTTTCGGTCAGTTTTTTTCGGCAAAGGCTTCCGGTATTGACGGCTCAACAAATGCGAAACGTGTAGAATATATAAAAAGTATCGGTATAGAGCCTGATGACACCGATGTTTCTTCAAAAGAAATAGTAATTCCTCAAAGCTTTAGTGAGGTTTATAAAGAATATAACCGCCTGCAAAAAAAGGCAGGCTTCGACCTTAGTCGATATAAGGGCGAAAATGCTGCGGTTTATACCTACGGTATAAGCGGAGACGACCGCCAAGTGCATATCATTGTCTGTAAGGACAAAATTATCGGCGGCGATATTGCCGATATAAATCTAAACGGAGAAATGCTGCCACTTAAAAAATTTTCTTAATTTTCCATAGAGAGAAGTAAAAAATGTATGAATTCGCAAAGACTTGATAAAATAATATCATCACAGTTTAATATGTCGAGAAGTATTGCGCGTAAGGTTATCCGCTACGGCAGAGTAACGGTTGACGGCGTGGTAGTACACGACCCCGCCCTTGCGGCAGACCCCGAAAGGAATGCAATCGAATTCAGGGGACAGGCTCTCGAATTTAAAAAACATATTTATCTGCTTCTCAATAAACCCAAGGGCATACTATCCGCCAGTGAGGACAAAAACCGTAAAACTGTAGTTGATTTAGTGCCCGAAGAACTAAAGCGCCGCGGCCTTTTTCCTGTTGGCAGGCTTGACCGCGATACAACGGGATTACTGATTATTACCGACGACGGTGATTTTGCCCACAAGGTGCTCTCACCTAAGAAAAACATCTATAAAACCTATAGAGTAACTCTTGACGGCAATATCACCGAGGATATTATAAAAAAATTCGCCGAGGGGGTAACGCTTTCAGACGGTACAAAATGCCGCCCCGCTCGGCTTGTAGCCATAAAAGAAAATTATGGAGAAATTAAAATCAGTGAGGGCAGATACCACCAGATTAAGCGAATGTTCGGCACTGTAGGGCTTGGTGTAAACGAGCTCGAACGAGTAGCTGTAGGCGGTCTTGTTTTGCCCGAAGATTTGCCCCAAGGAGCTTGTCGAGAGCTGTCGAAAGAGCAACTCGAGCAAATATTTGTGAATTAGTATGCAATTACTACAAAAAATCATTTATAACATTGGGTATATTTTGTATAGCAATTTTTTCGCATCTTTGTTATAATACTATCGTTAAAAGCATTTATATGCAATTTTTTAGGAGGCTGCAATAATGGCAAGTTTATCTTTGCGCAATGTTTACAAAAGATATCCGGGCGGCGTAACCGCTGTTTCTGATTTCAATCTTGAAATCAAAGATAAGGAGTTCATCATCCTTGTTGGTCCTTCCGGATGTGGTAAATCTACAACTCTTAGAATGGTAGCAGGTCTTGAAGAGATTTCTGACGGTGAAGTTTACATCGGCGACCGTCTCGTTAACGATGTTGCTCCTAAGGATCGTGACATAGCAATGGTGTTCCAGAACTATGCACTTTATCCCCATATGACAGTTTTCGACAATATGGCATTCGGTCTTAAGCTTCGTAAAACTCCGAAGGATGAGATTAAGCGCCGCGTTGAAGAGGCTGCCCGTATTCTTGACATCTCTCACCTTTTAGAGCGTAAGCCGAAGGCATTGTCCGGTGGTCAGCGTCAGCGTGTGGCACTTGGTCGTGCTATCGTTCGTGAGCCTAAGGTATTCCTTCTTGACGAACCTCTTTCCAACTTGGACGCTAAGCTCCGTGCACAGATGCGTACTGAGATTTCTAAGCTCCATCAGAGATTGGGTACAACCTTTATTTACGTTACCCATGACCAGACCGAAGCTATGACAATGGGTACACGTATCGTTGTTATGAAGAGCGGTCTT
>CAZNTP010000133.1:0-3724 GCA_964575985.1 uncultured Ruminococcus sp.
AAGATGTGCAAAAGTATTGCATTATTTTGCCCTGTCGTATTTCGACAGGGCTTTTGTTTTTGGAGGAAAAAATGAAGACAGTTAATGTAAAAAGAATATCCATAAGCGCTATTTTGGGTGCACTCGGCTTTGTACTTATGCTTTTAGAATTTTCGTTGCCCTTTATAATACCGTCCTTTATAAAGCTTGATTTTTCCGAAATTCCCGCCCTTATAGCCGCCTTTGCATACGGCCCCATTCACGGAATTTTCGTTTGCTTAATTAAAAATCTCTTACACCTATTTGTAACATCCTCTGCAGGTGTGGGCGAGCTTTCCAACTTTGTTCTGGGTGCAATTTTTGTAGGTGCCTCGGGCATTGTTTATAAAAAGCTACATTCACGCAAGGGTGCGCTTATTGGCTCGCTTATAGGCGCCGCATTTATGGCGGTTATCAGTATATTCACTAATTATTTTGTAGTATATCCCGCTTTCTCAGTGCTTTACGGTCTACCTATGGAGGCAATACTCGGTATGTATCAGGCACTGCTTCCCGCGGCAGATAATCTTTTTAAAGCGCTTGTAATATTTAATTTGCCATTTAATCTTGTAAAGGGGATTTTAGAAGCCGCGGTTTGCTTTGCTGTTTATAAAAAATTATCACCCATTCTAAAATAATGTAATATTTTAGCACTTGACAAATTTATATATTGTGATAAAATACTATGTGAACTGAATATTTCCTTATCAAGAGTGGTGGAGGGGACCGGCCCGATGATACCCGGCAACCTGTTTTTTACAAGGTGCCAAATCCGGCGGATTATCCGAAAGATGAGGTTTTTATGACCGCTTCTTTTGTGAGCGGTTTTTTTGTTGCTTTAGATAATTAATGGAGTTATTTAGTTTTATATTTAATAAAAATTTGGAGGAAGTCAAATGTCAAAGATGCTTTTCACATCCGAATCTGTAACAGAAGGACATCCCGATAAGGTGTGTGACTGTGTTTCTGATGCGGTGCTTGATGCGATTCTCGCGCAGGATAAAAATGCGCGTGTAGCCTGTGAAACCTTTTGTACCACAGGTGTTGTAAATGTTATGGGTGAAATTACCACCACCGCTCAGGTGGATATACCCCAAATTGTAAGAGATACTGTTTGCGGTATAGGTTATGACAACCACTCTGCAGGGTTTGACGGTAATACCTGCGCAGTTATGGTGTCACTTGATAAGCAGTCACCCGATATAGCTCTTGGTGTTGATAATTCTATGGAGTTTAAGGGCGGCGCTGAGGATGCCTATAATCTGCACGGTGCAGGCGACCAGGGTATGATGTTCGGTTACGCTTGTGATGAAACCCCCGAGCTTATGCCACTTGCTATTTCCCTAGCACATAAAATGTCAAAGCGCCTTACCGATGTGAGAAAATCGGGCGAGCTTGAGTATCTCAGACCTGACGGTAAGACTCAGGTTACTGTAGAATACGAAGACGGAACACCCAAAAGAGTAGATGCGGTTGTAGTATCTAGTCAGCACAGCGCCGATATTGACCTTGAAACACTCAGAGCTGATATACTTGAAAAGGTTATTAAGCCTATTATTCCAACCGACCTTTTTGATGATGATACAAAGGTTTATATTAATCCTACAGGCAGATTTGTTGTAGGCGGTCCTCAGGGTGATACAGGTCTTACGGGCAGAAAAATAATTGTTGATACATACGGCGGTTATGCGCGCCACGGCGGCGGTGCTTTTTCGGGTAAGGACCCTACAAAAGTTGACCGCAGTGCCGCTTATGCCAGCCGTTATGTTGCAAAGAATATTGTAGCCGCAGGTTTAGCTAAAAAATGCGAAATTCAGCTAGCCTACGCTATAGGTGTTGCAAAGCCCGTATCTGTTATGGTTGACACCTTTGGTACAGGTAGTGTAAGTGACGAAAAAATTGCCGATGCAGTAAATAAGGTGTTTGATTTGCGCCCTGCCGCAACAATTGACACATTAAAGCTTCGCAATCCTATTTACAGAAATACCTCTGCATACGGTCATATGGGAAGAACCGATGTTGAGTTTTCCTGGGAAAAGACCGACAAGGTAGAGGCTTTAAAATCTGCTTTGTGCAAATAAATGCAACAAAAGTAATGCTGAAATAATTTTTATCCACTAATATTTAATCAGGTGTTTTTATGTTTGAAATTTTAAATAAAAGGCAGTTAAATGAACAGGTAACCTTAATGACTGTCAATGCGCCATTTATAGCAAAAAAGGTACTACCTGGTCAGTTTGTGATTTTAAGGGTGGACGAAAAGGGTGAGCGCATACCCCTTACGGTTGCCGATTTTGATAGAGAAAGCGGTAGTATTACCATTGTTTTTCAAGCGGTTGGGTTTACAACAAAAAAGTTAGCCGCGCTATCACAAGGCGATTATATTGCCGATTGTGTAGGTCCTTTAGGTATGCCAACTGAGTTTGGAAATCCGAAAAAGGCTATTGTTATTGGCGGCGGTGTTGGTTGTGCTATTGCGTATCCGCAAGCTAAGGCGCTCTATAATATGGGTGTAGATACTACCGTTATTGCAGGCTTCAGAAGCCGTGATATTGTAATCCTTGAAGAAGAAATGCGTAAGGTTAGCGGCAATTATTTTGTCACTACCGATGATGGCTCTTACGGTGAAAAGGGCTTTGTTACAGATGTTTTAAAGAGACTGATAGAAAAAGATAATTATGATTTGGTTATCGCAATAGGCCCTATCCCTATGATGAAGTTTGTAGCACTTACTACTAAGGATAAGGGAATTAAAACAATCGTAAGCCTTAATCCTATTATGATTGACGGTACAGGTATGTGCGGCGGTTGTCGTGTTAAGGTTGGGGGAGAGACAAAATTTGCTTGTGTTGACGGCCCCGACTTTGACGGTCATCTGATAGATTTTGACGAGCTTTCACGCAGAAACGGTTTATACCGCGAGGAAGAGGCCCACGCTTGTAGATTGGAGGCAAACATAAATGGCTGATATGTCCCCAATAAAAAATAAAATGCCTGAGCAAGAGCCACTTGTACGCAATAAGAATTTCGGTGAGGTAGCGCTCGGTTATACAGAGGAAACCGCAATTGCGGAGGCTAACCGTTGCCTTAACTGTAAAAAGCCTGTTTGTGTAGAGGGTTGTCCCGTAAATGTTAAAATACCCGAATTTATATTTTTTGTAGCAAAAGGCGATTTTAAAGCGGCTTATGAAAAAATTAAAGAAACCAATTCCTTGCCTGCAGTTTGCGGCAGAGTTTGTCCGCAAGAGAGACAATGTGAGGGTAGATGCATAAGAGGTATCAAGGGGGAAAGTGTTGCCATTGGCAGACTTGAACGCTTTGTTGCCGATTATTATATGAATAATTTTGAGAATTCGCCCCAAAAACCGCAAGGTAACGGTAAAAAGGTTGCTGTTATCGGCTCGGGCCCTGCAGGTCTTACTTGTGCCGGTGACCTTGCTAAAAAAGGTTATAAGGTAACTGTGTTTGAGGCTTTTCATACCGCAGGCGGTGTGTTGGTTTACGGTATTCCTGAATTCCGTCTTCCAAAGGCTATAGTTGCTAAGGAAATAGATGGACTAAAGGCATTAGGTGTCCAGATTATTACCGATATGGTTATAGGTAAAACCCTTTCTGTTGATGACATCATTGATATGGGCTATGAGGCTGTATTTATAGGCTCAGGCGCAGGACTTCCAATGTTTATGGGTATTGAGGGAGAGGGTAG
>CAZNTP010000134.1:0-3709 GCA_964575985.1 uncultured Ruminococcus sp.
ACCTTACAGTTTTATTCTCTTCTATTTTACGACAAAATTTTTTTAAAGTAAATACTTTATTATTATTTACAGGTAAAAAAATATATACTTTTAGATAAAATAAACCCTATTTATGAACCAAACACATAAATAGGGTTATATATTTTTTAAAAAAATTAATTATACTCCCGAATATGCCGAGAAACCGCCGTCTACAGGAATTACAATGCCCGTAATAAAGCTTGCGGCATCGTTGTTAAGTAAGAATAGCAAAGCACCATCAAGCTCATCTGACTCGCCAAATCTGCCCATAGGTGTAGCGGCTAAAATTTTACCTGTTCTAGCCGTTGGTGTGCCGTCCTCATTAAAGAGCAATTTCGCATTTTGCTTGGTCGAGAAGAAACCGGGTGCTATTGCATTAACGCGGATTCCCACCTTGCTGAAATGAACAGCCAACCACTGCGTAAAGTTAGAAATAGCCGCCTTGGCGCCTGAATACGCAGGAATTTTGGTAAGAGGTGTGTACGCATTCATACTCGAAATATTGAGTATATTACAGCCCTCTCTTCCTACCATCTGCTTTGCAAAGGCTTGGGTGGGAATAAGTGTGCCCAAGAAATTTAGGTTAAATACAAATCCTACACCGTCAGCATCCAAATCAAAGAAGCTTTTTGTGTCAGCATCAATATCGCCGATTTCAAAATATTCCTTGTCGGTTGTAGCTCTGGGGTTATTACCACCCGCGCCGTTAATCAAAATATCACAGTTGCCGAAATCTTTTTTAACCTCGTCAGCTACAGCTTCGCAGATGGCTTTATCAAGTACATTACAGGAATATGCCTTAGCTATACCGCCCTCAGCGATAATCTCCTCAGCGAAAGTATTGGCGGCATCGTAATTGAGGTCAAGCAAAGCGACCTTAGCACCTGCTCTCGCTAAGGTTTTTGCAAAAGCCGAGCAAAGCACACCGCCTGCACCCGTTACTACAGCAACCTTACCGCTTAAATCAGTATTAAGTACATTCTTTTCCATTTATTTCAATCCTTTCTCACAAGCCTCAAATAATCCGTTAATATAAGCCGCGCCTAACGCTCTGTCATAAAGTCCGTAACCGGGCTTTCCGGTTTCGCCCCAAATCATTCTGCCGTGGTCAGGACGGACATAACCGTCAAAGCCTGTTTCAACAAGCGCCTTTACAACTTCATACATATCAAGGCTACCGCAAGCAGAAAGATGACCGCTTTCTTCAAAGCTACCGTCTTCCATAAGAGTAACCTGACGGATGTGCATAAAGGCAATTCTGTTCATAGCGCTGTACTTACGCACCATTTTGGGAATATCATTGAAAGCAGCACATCCTAAAGAGCCAGTGCATAGGCACAGACAGTTAGAGGGGCTGTCCACAATTGCGAGCAAGCGGTCAAGATTAGCCTCGTTTGTGATAATTCTCGGTATACCGAAAATTGAATACGGCGGGTCATCAGGGTGAATTGCCATTTTAACACCACATTCCTCGGCTACGGGGATAATCTTTTTAAGGAACTTTTCAAGATTATTCCATAATCCCTCTTCCCCAATTTTACCGTAAGCAGATATTAAATCTCTCACCTCTTCTTGAGTGTAACTTGAATCCCAACCGGGCAAATGAATATCATCTTTTAAGGGGTCAAGGTCTTTCATCTGTTCCCAATACATTACAAGACTTGTTGAGCCGTCGGCGGCTTCCTTGTCAAGCTGAGTTCTTGTCCAATCAAATACGGGCATAAAATTATAAGTAATGCATTTAATACCGTATTTCGCGCATCTGCGGATATTCTCACAGTAAACCTCTGTCAGTTCCTCTGCCTTATTCGTTCCAAGCTTAATTTCCTCAGGAACGGGTACAGATTCAACAATGTCAAAAAGCATTCCGTTGCTTTCTACCTGCCGTTTCATTTTAAGGATACTTTCCTCAGGCCAAACCTCACCGGGCTTTACATCATAAACTGCAGAAACCACCGAGCGCATGTTAGGTATTTGCCTTATGTACTGTAGTGTTATGGGGTCGCTCTCGCCATACCATCTAAAAGATAATTTCATAGATTAGCACCTCATCAAATTAATATTAATTTTATTATATAACATTATTTTTATAAAATCAATCTTAAAAAAAGCCTAAAAAACATTGAAAATATTATCATATTAGTATAGAATAATATATAGTCTATAAAAATTTGAGGTATAAAAATTTGGAAAAATTTGTACTGCATTCAAAATACAAGCCCACAGGTGACCAGCCGCAAGCGATTGACCGCTTGGTTGAGGGTATTAACCGCGGCGACAGAGAGCAGGTTTTATTGGGTGTTACGGGCTCGGGTAAAACCTTTACAATGGCAAATGTTATTGAGCGCGTTAACCGCCCAACCTTAGTTTTAGCGCACAATAAAACCCTAGCGGCTCAGCTCTGCTCAGAGTTCCGCGAGCTTTTCCCTGAAAATGCAGTCGAATATTTTGTATCCTATTATGACTACTATCAGCCCGAAGCATATCTTCCGGGAACTGATACTTATATTGAAAAAGACTCTGCAATTAACGACGAAATCGACAAGCTTCGCCACAGTGCCACCTGTGCCCTATCAGAACGGCGCGATGTTATAATTGTGGCATCGGTTTCCTGTATATATTCCCTCGGTAACCCTATTGACTATAGAAATATGGTAATTTCTCTGCGTGAGGGTATGGAGAAAAACCGCGACGAGCTTATCCACAAGTTAGTTGATTTGCAGTATGAAAGAAACGATATAAATTTTGTGCGTAATAAATTCCGTGTAAGAGGCGATACGGTCGAAATCTTCCCTGCCTATTCGATGGAAAATGCGATAAGAATTGAATTTTTTGGTGATGAGATTGACCGTATATGCGAAATCAACACCGTTACGGGCGAAATTAAGGCTTTTCTTTCCCACATTGCAATCTACCCTGCCTCGCATTATATAGTGCCACAGGACAAGCTACAGGACGCTTTGCAGGAAATAACAGACGAAATGGAAGAAAGGGTTAAATTCTTTATAGAAAACGAGCAGTTAATTGAGGCACAGCGCATCCGACAGCGTACTGAATATGATGTTGAGATGCTACGTGAAATCGGCACCTGCAAGGGTGTTGAAAACTACTCAAGAGTATTAGCCCGCAGACCCGCAGGCAGTACACCGTCTACCCTACTCGACTTCTTCCCTGATGATTTTATCCTGTTTGTTGACGAATCGCACGTTACACTCCCGCAGGTGCGCGGTATGTACGGCGGTGACAGAGCAAGAAAAGAAAACCTTGTGCAGTACGGCTTCCGTCTTCCCTCAGCCTTTGATAACCGACCTTTGAATTTCGAGGAATTTTACTCCCACGTAAAGCAGGCGGTTTTTGTATCGGCAACACCTGCCGATTTTGAAAAAGACCACGCTACACAAATCGTAGAACAGGTAATCCGCCCTACAGGACTTTTAGACCCTAAGGTTAGTGTCAGAGCAACCGACGGGCAGATTGACGACCTTATAAGTGAAATTAATATAAGAACCGCCAAAAAGGAACGTGTGCTTGTAACCACTCTCACCAAGAAGATGGCAGAGGACCTCACCGAATACCTTGAAAACATAGGCATTAAGGTACGATATATGCACTATGATATAGACACTATGGAAAGAATGGAAATTATCCGTGATTTGCGCCTTGGCGAGTTTGATGTGCTTGTAGGTAT
>CAZNTP010000135.1:0-3693 GCA_964575985.1 uncultured Ruminococcus sp.
GCGGTAACGTCAAAGTCGGCAATAACACCGTCCTTAAGCGGTCTTACAGCCACAATAGAGCCGGGTGTTCTGCCTATCATTTCCTTAGCTTCTGCTCCAACCGCGCGTACGGCATCGTTTCTTATGTCGTATGCCACAACCGATGGCTCACGCATTATAATTCCCTTGCCTTTAAGGCAAACCAAAGTATTTGCTGTGCCTAAATCAACACCTATATCTCTTGTAAACATAATTCTCTCCTTCTAGGGTTCTACCCTAAGCAGAGGAGGAACATCCGAACCCGATTTTTACGGGACGATTTTTACCTCTGCTGTGTTAAAATACTCGCAAATCCGTCAGGATTTGCTGCGTTTTGTGCCGTGCCGATGCAAAAATCGGCACCGTAAAAATTCTGCGACCTAAAACGTGCAGAATTTTGTGTGATTTTTGGTGCAGTGAAGGTGGCAAGGCTGGCGCCTGCCGCCGCCAATAATCCAAAAAGTGCCTAAATACTGCCGTTTTAGGCGGGTTCGGATGTTCCTCCTCTGCTTAAGGTACAATAAAATTAATTGCGTTATGAATGTTTGTTATTTCTATTTTGTCGGCGCCCTCGGCAAATTCGCCGTCAAGTGTCCACGAAACGTCATCGCCGCCCGTAACAGTAATACTGCTTGTGTGGAAAAATTCCATGCCCTCGCGGTCAAGGTCCTTTTTGAGTAGACCGTCCAAAAGGGGTTGAAGCTTTAAAACATTGTCGGGGTTACGGATAAGTAAAACCTCAAAAAGACCGTCGTTAAGCTTTACGGTACTGTCATCAAACTTAACTATTCCGCCAACCGACATTGAGTTTGAAATCGCACCGAAGAGGAAGTCGCCTTCAATTTCGCGGTCGGGACAGGTGAATTTAAGGTGTATCGGTTTTATAGCGCCAAGGCTTTTAATACCCTCAAAAACATAAGCCGCCTGACCTAACACATTCTTAATTTCCTGCGGTGCTGAGTAGGAAGCCGAGGTAAAAGCACCGAATGAGGCGGTGTAGGAAAAGTACTTATCACCGAATTTTCCAATATCAAGTGCAAGCTCTCTACCTGTAGTAATGTCCTTAGCGGCATCCTTTATAATACGGGAAATATTAAGTCCTGCCGACCATTCGTTAAGTGTTCCTGACGGGATGTATCCAAGCTTGCACTGAATTTTTGACTGCATAAGGCCTGTTATAACCTCGTTTAGCGTGCCGTCACCACCGCAGACCACGATTAAATCATATTCGCCTCTAGAGAGTGTGGCAACCTTTAGTGTGCCGTCACCCTTTTCCTTGGTGGGATAAACTGTTACCGAATAACCTGCGCCCGATAAAATTTCAACCACCTTTAAAAGCTCGGTGCGCATCTTGGCGCGACCCGAACAGGGATTGACAATTAAAAGCAATTTTTTCTCGTTCATAAGATTCCTTTCTTAATTAATGCTTTCTACACAAAAACTTTTAATTCCGAATTACGCATTACGCATTCCGAATTATTAATGTTTGCGCCAAACATTAATTTATCTGTAATCAATCGGTAGTGTTGCAGTAGCGTTAAGCTCACTGCCGCAAACATTTCCGCTTTCGTATTCGTAAATGGCTTGCGCACCTACCATTGCCGCATTGTCTCCACAGTATTTAAGTGGGGGATAGAAAAGCTCGCACCCTCTTTTTTTACATTCTTCATCCATTCTTCGCCTAAGCTCGCTGTTTGCCGAAACACCGCCTGCAAGGGCGATTTTTTTATACCCCAAGCTTTCTGCCGCTTTAAAGGTATTGTCTATCAGCATATCGCAAACCCTTTCACGAATAGTAGCACAAAGAACGGGTATATCTATTTCCTCGCCCTTTTGATGAGCGTTATGGACCGTATTAATAACTGCAGTTTTAAGCCCCGAAAAACTAAAGTCATATTCACCGCCGCCTGATTTTGGATAGGGCAGAGGATATTTTTTGAAATCTGCCACAGTGGCGATTTTATCAAGGGTTACACCGCCCGGGTATTCAAGCCCTAAGCATCTTGCAGTTTTATCGAAGCATTCGCCTGCGGCATCGTCCCTGGTGCCGCCTATTATTTTAAAGGCGGTATAGTCGGTAACCTCGGCTAAAACGGTGTTACCACCCGAAACTAAGAGACAGAGAAAGGGCGGCTCTAAGCTTTTGTGCTCTAAATAGTTTGCCGCTATGTGTGAGCGCAGATGGTGCACAGGAATTAGCGGTACACCTAAGGAAAGTGCTAACCCCTTTGCAAAATTAACACCCACAAGAAGCGCGCCTATAAGCCCCGGTGCAAAGGTTACTGCTACAGCCTCAATATCACTGTAGGTAAGCCCTGCTTCCTTTAAAGCCTCATCGCAAACCGAAGAGACAGCCTCGGTATGACGTCGGGATGCAATCTCGGGCACAACTCCGCCGTAGATACGGTGTTCGGCTATCTGTGTGGCTATTATATTTGAAAGAACAGTCCGTCCTTCGACTATCGCTACAGAGGTTTCGTCGCAGGAGGACTCAATTGCTAAAATCTTCATCAGTGTCAAACCTTTTTGTCATAATGTTTGCGTTTTCTATTGGGTCACGGTAAAAGTTTTTACGCGTGCCCGCCTTTTCAAATCCCGATTTTTCGTAAAGTGAAATAGCCTCAAGGTTAGATTCCCTTACCTCTAAAGAAACAAATGAGAGGGAAAGCTCCCTTGCTAAATCGAAAATTCTTTCTAAAAGTGCAGTACCTACACCCTGTCTTCTGGCATCGGGGAATACTGCAACATTTGTAATGTACCCCTCATCCAGAACGGTGCTTATTCCTATATACCCTAAAACCTTACTGTCCTTTTCGGCTACAAAGAATTTTGTTCCGTGGGATAAGGCATCAAGTAAAGTGGCTTCACTCCAAGGCTCTGAAAAGCATATACTTTCCAGTCTTTCTATTTGTTTTATATGCTCTCTTTCGGCAGGAACAATTTTAAAGGGTTTAAAAAGCTTATCTATAGCTGAAAAAATTTCATCACGGCAGGCGCGGTAAACCTCAATCCCGCATATAAACGGATCCGAAATACCGCCCCCTAAAACCGAAAGCTTTTCTGCCGCATGAGGCTCTAAATAAGCTTTATGTGTTTCTGACATACAGATAATCATATCAGCCCAAGAAATATCCTCAGCAGTGAGCTGTCTTGAAATGTGGGCAGAAATATCAACACCCTTTTCAAGACAGACGGCTTTTGCGTTTTCACTCACGGGTGAGCCGTCAGCCGCGAGGCCGCCGCTCTTAACCGAAATATTTGGAATTTTTAGGGATTTCAAATATCCCTCTGCCATAGGACTGCGGCAGGTGTTACCGGTGCAAACAAATAAAACATTCATAAATTATCCCTTTGCCTCTAACCAGGTTTTACCGAAAGCGGCGTCTGCCGTAAGCTTTACTGCAAGCTCTGCCGCACCCGACATTTCTTCGGATAAAAGACTGCAAACCCTTTCGGCATCCGAGCCGTCACACTCAACTATAAGCTCATCGTGTACCTGAAGTATCAGTTTAGCTGTCGGCACCTCGGCCTTAAGTCGCTCGTAAACCTTAATCATAGCAAGTTTTATAATATCGGCGGCGGTGCCTTGGATTGGCGCATTTCTGGCTACCCTTTCGCCAAAGGCTCTTAACCTTCCTCTTGAGTTATTAATCTCGGGCAGATACCGTCTTCTGC
>CAZNTP010000136.1:0-3656 GCA_964575985.1 uncultured Ruminococcus sp.
TATGTATTCTATCTTTTACTATCATTTTTATCACCAACTTTATTATACCATAAAACGCAGAAAAAGCCCAGTGAAAACTGGACTTTTTCGACAGTCTGAAGCATCAACCTTTTGGTTGGTGCTTATTTTTTTTTACGGCGAGATGAGAACTCGCGAGTTCGTCGAAGTAGTTCCAAAACCGCGTTAGGTTTTGGAAACTGTGGAGTCTCGAGCACGAAGGGTTTTGCGGTAACTGCCACGCGGCAGTCGAAAAACCCAAGAGCACAGAGTATCTCGTCCGGGTCACCAAAAACAGTTCATACTGCTGTTGCAGTGTGGACTGTTTTTTTTTACAAGTATGAGATAAGAACTCGCGAGTTCGTCGAAGCAGTTCCAAAACCGCGTTAAGCAAATAATAGCCATTCTAAACAAAGGTTATTTGCCCAACATTTTTCTGTATTCACCCGGAGGCATTCCCGAATGTTTTTTAAAAAACGCATTAAAATAATATTCATTGTCAAAATTCATTATCTCACTGATTTGTTTTAACGATAGTGTATGGTCTGCAAGAAGCTTTTCGATTCTCAAAATCCGCTTGCTTTTGATATATTCACCGGGAGTTACTTCCTCAAATTTATGAAAAATACGTGTCAGTTGTTTTGTACTTAAACCGCAATACTCCGACACATCACTAACGCTTAGCGCTATTTCAATATTATCTTCTAAATATTGCTTTGCAAGGGATATA
Source organism: uncultured Ruminococcus sp. (assembly GCA_964575985.1). GTDB lineage: Bacteria > Bacillota > Clostridia > Oscillospirales > Acutalibacteraceae > UBA737. The sequence continues at coordinate 728 of CAZNTP010000136.1, forward strand.
ATGGCATTTTCATCTTGTTTTAAAACAATTTCGTTTTCTTTTGCCCCTGATAAACGAAAAGCGGTAACCAAAATTTCTAATATATTATTTTCAATCAGAGTTTGAGAAATCTCTTTTTTAATTAAGCATTCATTTAGAATAAAATCAATGTTATCTGACATTCGTTTTGAAAGTCCACCGAAAAAGCAATTTAAAGGCTTTTCTATATCTTTATTAAATGTAATGGAATACTTTTGAATACGGGACGCAGAAGAAATGACAGTATGTAGAGTATTTGGATATATAAGCAGAAAACTCCCTCTTTCCAGTTTATAGACCTTCTTGCCTACCGCATATTCCTGATATCCGTCCTTGACAATGTGTATTTCGAAGCCTGTGTGATGATGGGTCTTTTTTGTAATAATTCTACTATCCTTTTCGGTCATCCTCTTGAAATAACAATTATGTATCCCAAAGCGGTTTAAACCGCTCATTTGGTCATTTTCGGGTTGCTTGTATAGAATTTTCACACTATCACCTCCCTATAAAGCATTATAACACCATTCTTTTATTCAAGCAATAAAAAGTCCTTAAATTATAAAATATTGTCTTATAATTATATTGTCTTTATACTCCGTTAGAAATATAATTCAATGGGAGGATGATATAAATGGAGATTTTAACAACAATGATAACTCCTTATAAAGCAGATGGCACTATTGATTATGACACTGCTTTAAAATATGTTGATTGGTATTATAATAACGGAATTGACGGTATATTTGCAGTATGTCAATCAAGTGAGATATTTTATCTTTCTCTTGAAGAAAGGGTTGAACTCAACAAAAGGGTTTATAAAAGAGCAAAGGCGCTTGATAAAAATTTTTTAGTAGTTTCATCCGGACATGTTTCAAATACCTTGGAAGAACAGGTAAAAGAGCTTAATGCGATATATGCATCGGGCACTGATGCGCTTATTCTGATAACAAACCGCCTTGATATAAACAATGAGGGTGACGATATTATATATCTTTGTCGCACTGCTTTAAATGGCGCGCACAATTTTCACGACTCAAACTACTCAACATTCCACCGCATTAAAAATTTCCGCAATATATAATATCAAAAAGGGGCTGTCTCAGTAAGAAGACAGTCCCTTAAATTATAATTCAAAGCTTTATTAATCCACCTGATTATTAGCGCCTATTTTGATTGTGGTTGTATAGTATCTTCCTCGGCGGTATATTTTAACGTTTACAGATTGGTTTGGTGTGCTGTTTTCCATAAGCTTTTCTAAAACATTATATTCTGTAATTTCATTTCCGCCGTATTCTGTTACAATATCGCCCTTCTCAATGCCCGCAGCTTCGGCAGGACTGCCGGAAGCTACGCTTAATACTACTGCGCCTACAGGGAAGCCTAACTCTTTAAGCACCTCGGCAGTATATCTTTCACTGATAGAAATACCGATATATGGCTCGGGTGAGCTTTGTTTTTCAATTATCTTTTTGCAGATTTCATCAACAGTGTTAGACGGGATTGCAAAGCCCATACCCTCAAATTCCTCTGACACTATTTTTGCGCTGTTAATACCGACAAGTTGACCTTTTGTGTTAACAAGCGCACCGCCCGAGTTACCTGGGTTGATAGCGGCATCGGTCTGAATAAGCTCTACACCCGAGTCGGCAGAAACTACTCGGTTAAGACCGCTTATAATGCCGTAGGTTACGCTATCCATAAATTCAAGTCCGCCCGGATTACCAACAGTTATAACATACTGACCAACATTTAACTCTTCAGAATCAGCAAACTCTACAGCGGCAAGATTTTTAGCATCAATCTTTACAACGGCAATATCGGCAGAAATATTGTAGCCTATTACCGAAGCCGAATATGCGTCGGCATCAGCAGAATCTAAGAACACCTCAATTTTAGAAGAGGACTGATTGGTCAGTGCATCACTAATTACATGATAATTTGTAATGATATAACCGTCCTTAGAGTAGATAACTCCGCTTCCCTCTCCCGAGGATTCACTTGTGCCACCGAAAAAGTTCATAACAGAGGTGGTAGTTCTTATTCCTACTACGCTGGGTGTCACCTTTTCGGCAACCGCCTCTACAACCGATTCAACGGTCTTATCTACATTAATATTAACGTTATTAGCCACGCCAGAATCTTCGGTAGACTGAATTACAGTAGGCTCTTCGCCAAACGAGAATGTAACCACAGCCGCCGCGGTAGCCGTTACCGCGCCTATAACCGCCGCTAAAACCGCAGCCAACACAACCATTCCCGAAGAATAGCTTCTTTTAGCCTTTGGTTTTCTTACCTTTTTAGGCTTTTGAGGCGGTGTATATGAATAAGGATTATAAGAATAATTTGTGTAACTGCTTGTTTTTGGTGCTTCGTTTTCAAAAGGCTTGCTTTCAGGCTCTGTCGGGGTGGCGGGTCTTACAACCTCGTCCTGAATTATTTCATCCCTTTGCTTTGTGTAAAAGCTACCGTTTGGTGTTACGGTGTATCCGCTCTCATTGGTATTATCTACATTATCAAAGCCTTCAAGCTCGCCTGTTTTTTTGTTTTCAAAATCGTCCACTGTGAACGCCCCTTTTTAATTTCTACCTATATATTAAGGTTATTTTATTGCATTTATAACTCAAATATGTGAATTTTCGGTTAACAATTTGAGTTCAAAAGCTTTAACCCAGCAAAACATCCATTACAAGCATCAGGCAAAAGCCCACAAGCAGTGCATAGGTAGCGCCGCGTTCATTACCGTGAGCGTGGGTTTCGGGTATCATTTCATCGCTTATAACATAAAGCATTGTGCCGCCTGCAAAGGCAAGCGCAAAGGGCAAAATTGCGGTTGATACACTTACGGCAAAATAACCTATTAAGGTGCCCACAACCTCTATTATTCCCGTTATCATAGCGCAGATAAAGGTTT
>CAZNTP010000137.1:0-3587 GCA_964575985.1 uncultured Ruminococcus sp.
TATGGTAATATTAGAAAGCATGATATCCTCATTCCCAGTATACCAACCATCATAAAAATCATAATCCTTATCAGGTTCGTCGGCGAATACTAATTTTAGAATATTTTCACCCTTATTAAGTTTTATAACAGTTGAAACCTTGTACCACTGTGTTTCATCGGTTGCATCTTTGAGACTTACTGAGCCCAATTTACCCTCATTAGCATCAAAGAACCAAATTTCAGCATTTGGACAATTTTTTGTAGAAACCTTGCAGGTTATATCATACTCACCCTCGTGCTCAGCCTCAATAACATAATAAACAAAGGTCCTTTGCATACGCTGATCTTTGCCAAGTGTGTATAGATACCATTCTCCGTTTTCCATAGCTTGATGTACTCTTGTAGAAGATAAACCGTTTACTTCAACTGCTGAAATTTCAACCCTTTTATCTAAAATATGCTTTTTGCCAAAATCTTTCTGCTTGAAGCTACGAGTTTTCATTACTGCATTTAAAACATAAAGAGCATTTTCTCTTAAAACTTCTAAACTGATTTTACCATTATTATATGCGTTTATAACCTTTTCTGCCTCATCAGGATAACCAAAAGGCATTTTAATATTATTACCTGCAATAATTTCATCAAGTAGTGGAACACCGTTACGCCAATCGGTCATAACTGCGCCCTCATAGCCCCATTCATCACGAAGAACACCACGCAATAACTGTGGATGTGCAGAGGTATGTAAACCGTTTAAAAGATTATATGAAGACATAACATAGGCAGGATTACTCTCTTTTATTGCAATCTCAAAGCCCTTTAAATACACCTCACGCAAAGCTCTTTCACCAACAATGCTATTGTTGGTTTTTCTGTTGTATTCGCAATTATTAACAGCAAAATGTTTTATTGTAGCACAAAGACCTTCACTCTGAACACCTTTTACTATTGCGGCGGCGGTTTTGCCTGTAACAAGTGGGTCTTCCGAAAGATATTCAAAATTTCTGCCACCTCGCGGATTTCTGTGTATATTCATTGATGGTGCCAATAAAATATCAACACCCGTATTATATCCCTCACAACCCATTGCTTTACCCATACGGTATTGTAGTTCAGAATCCCAAGAACAAGCAATAAGTGTACCGCAAGGAAAGCAAGTACAGTTAACAGAACGTCGAATTCCTGCAGGTCCATCCGCAGTTTGTGGATTTGGAACACCGTGTTTTTTCAGATTTCCCACACCAGCCGTACCTAAAGGAAATGCAGGCGGTTGTCCCTGAGATAAATGTACCAACTTCTCAAATGAAAGTGAATTAACAAATTCTTTGAGAATGATTTTTTCTTCAGCAACATCATACAGAGATAATTTTTCTTTAGATATAGCTGTCTCCATCGTATTTGAATTATTTAATTCATATTCGCTACCATCAAATCGAAGCTTTAATTGTTCAACATTTAAGTTTGCTTCTATGTTTACAGTTCCGCAAAGATATAAATCCCTAATTGATTTTCCTACAAATAAACTATATTCGCCTTTTTCAATCACCCAAGCTGCTTTATGGTCCGTTACGCCAATATCATCAAAAGATGCTAAATCTTTGATTTTGAAAGATACCTCTACCCTCTCAGTTTCATTCGGTAAAAGCTCCTTTGTTTTATAAAAACCTTTAAGCTCTATTGCAGGTTTTTCAAGTTGACCTTTTGGCGCACAAATATACGCTTCAACAACCTCTCTGCCTGAAACTGAACCTATATTTTTTACATCAACTTTTAGGGTAATAACATCCTCTTTTTGAGTAAAATAACAATTAGAATATTCAAAATCAGTATACGATAAACCGAAACCAAAGGGAAACATGACCTTTTCCTTTGCAAAGGTTTCAAAATATCGGTATCCAACATATATCCCCTCTTTATATTCGGTTACTTTCGGGTCGTAATCAAAACAATTTGACGTAGGATAATCTTCGTATTTATATGCTATCGTATCAACTAATTTACCGCTAGGGCAAACATCACCGCAAAGTACATCTGCAATTGCAGTGCCGCTTTCCATACCGGGCAAATAAGTTAAAAGAACTGATTTTATTTTTTTGAAATTCTCTATAAAAGATATATCAACAGTTGACGATATATTGAGTATCAAAACAACATTTTTTATGTTAGATTTTTCTATATTGTAAAACAAATCTAACTCAATTTTAGAAGGATAAAAAAAGCCTCGGGTAGTCTTTTCCTCGTGGGAAAATTTACCCAATATTCTATCACTTCCCTCTTCGCCATATCTCTTAAATGTAACAATCACTGTATCTATATTCTCTGCTAAATCATTTAAGACCTCTACGGTATACTCATCATTATCAGCAATTTGAAAAGATTTATCAAACAATATAAACTTATTTTCATCTGCTTTTTCATAAAGACCGTCCTTAAGACTTTTTTTATATTCAGTCTTAACATCGGCAGAGCCGCCACCGCCACTTATTAAATCGAGGCAGTTTTTACCAACAACTCCTATTTTATCAGATTTTTTAAACGGCAGAATATTATCCTCATTTTTTAAAAGTACCATACCGCCCGTTGCTAATTTTCTCGAAACCTCATAATTTTTACGAATATCAAACATAATAACATCACCTTTTTATTGATTTCTTTGTCATTTAACGATATAATAATAATATCAGTTTTTATCTTTAAAAAATATCAGTATATTATCAAATTATATAACAATTTTAGTTTTTGGTGATTTTATGAACACAGAATTAATAACCCCATCATTTTCAACCTGTTCACTTCGTTTATACGATAACAGGCTACCATCCGAAAAAATATATATTTCCGATTGGCATATACACACTGTAATAGAAATGATTCTTTTACTATCGGGTACTAAACAGATTTATATTAATAACGAAAAAATTCTTCTTAATGCGGGGGATATAATATTTATTAACAGTAACATCCCTCATAAAACAGAAACCCCTATTGGTTCCTCTTGCGTTCTCTTACAATTTAATACATCTTCTAAAAACAGTGATAATTCAAACTATTTTTGGTTAGAGAATATTATCGGCATTACAAATACCACACATACTGTATTCGGAAAAGACACTGAAATCAATTTTCTACTTACCGACTGTATTCAAAAAATACGTTATGAAAATTCCAAAAAAGAAAAATCATACGACTATTTTATTAAATCTTATATTTATGAGGTAACCGCAATATTATATAGAAACGGTATTTTAGCCGATTATACCGAATGGCAACATCGTGTTTCGCCATTAACAGAGGTCTTAAAATATATTGAACGACATTACAATGAACATATCTCTCTTTCAGAAATAAGTAATGTTTTGAATTTTCACAAGTCATATTTCTGCAAATTTTTTAAAAATATTTTAGGAATTTCATTTGTTGAATATTTAAATCTTGTGCGTTTAAACAAAGCAAAAAAATTAATGGCAGAAACTCAAAAAAACATCACCGAAATTTCTTACGAAGTTGGTTTTTCTTCTGTTTCATATTTTATTAAAACCTTTAAAAAATATAATTACTGCTCCCCCAATAAATATAAATCATTACTATAAAAGAGCGTTAAACTTA
>CAZNTP010000138.1:0-3278 GCA_964575985.1 uncultured Ruminococcus sp.
GTTGCTCCTACCTTTGGTGTTGAGGGTATGTTCGGTACTAATCCCTTTACCATCGGCGTTCCTACAGATGAAGCCTTTGATTTTAATTTTGACTGCGCAACCTCTATTACGCAAAACGGTAAGGTAGAATACTACGAGCGAATAGGTGAAGACGTTCACCCCGGCACCATTATTGCTGAGGACGGCTCTGCTGTAGAGGGTGATGCCGGTGTTGCACTTAAAAAGATTCGTAACGGTACTGCCGCACTTACAACCCTTGGCGGTATTGGTGAGGATTTAGGCGGATATAAGGGCTACGGCTTTGCTTTGGCAGTTGAGTTCTTCTCCTCAATTCTTCAGGATGGCGCTTACGGTAAGGACCTTGACGGTAAGGATGAAAACGGTAATATCCGCCCCTACCAGTTAGGACATTGGTTTATCGCTATTGATACCGATCACTTTATGGGCGAAGAAATTGCCCGTAAAAAAGCAGGCGATATTTCGAGAAGTATGCGTGCTTCTAAGAAAGCCCCCGGTGCTGAGCGTATTTACACCGCAGGTGAAAAAGAGTATGAAATCGGCCTTGCCCGTAAGGACGGCGTGCCGATTAATGAGTCTGTACAGAAAGAGATTATCGCTGTACGTGACGAGTTGGGTCTTACTCAGTATAAATTTCCTTGGGAGGACTAATAAATGGATATCAGACAGGAATCTTTAAAAAAGCATTATGAGTGGCAGGGGAAAATTGAAGTTATTTCCCGTGCACCTATTAATTCAAGAGAGGATTTATCCTTAGCATACACCCCAGGTGTTGCAGAGCCTTGCCTCGAAATCAATAAGGATATAAATAAGTCTTACGAGCTAACCCGCCGTTCAAATCTTGTTGCAGTTATTACCGACGGTACTGCAATTTTAGGTCTTGGCGATATCGGTCCCGAGGCAGGTATGCCTGTTATGGAGGGTAAATGTGCGCTCTTTAAGGCTTTTGCTGATGTTGACGCTTTTCCGCTTTGCATAAAGTCTAAGGATGTTGACGAGATTGTTCGCACAATCTATCTTCTTTCGGGTAGCTTTGGCGGAATTAACCTTGAGGATATTTCAGCACCCCGTTGCTTTGAGATTGAGCAAAAGCTCAAAGAAATCTGCGATATTCCGATTTTCCATGACGACCAGCACGGTACTGCAATAGTTGTTGCCGCCGCTCTTATTAACGCTTTAAAGCTTGTTAAAAAGCAGATTGGCGAGGTTAAGGTTGTAATTAACGGTGCAGGTAGCGCAGGTATTGCAATAGGTAAGCACCTTATGAATATGGGTGTTAAGCATCTTACATTCTGTGACCGTTTCGGTATTATCTGTGAGGGTGACGAAAACAACAATCCGGCCCAAGAAGAAATTTCAAAGGTTACTAACCTTGAACATAAAAAGGGAACACTTGCTGATGCTCTCGTTGGCGCTGATGTATTTATCGGTGTTTCTGCACCTAACCTTGTAACACCCGAAATGGTAAAATCAATGGCAAACGATGCTATTATGTTCCCAATGGCAAACCCCACACCCGAAATTATGCCCGATGTTGCTAAAGCCGCAGGCGCTAGGGTTGTAGGTACAGGCCGTTCGGATTTCCCCAATCAGATTAACAATGTTTTGGCTTTCCCCGGTATTTTCCGCGGTGCGCTTGACTGCAGAGCTACCTGTATTAATGAGGAAATGAAGGTTGCTACATCTTTCGCTTTAGCTTCACTAATTCCTGATGATGAAATCACAGAGGAAAATATTATTGCTCCCGCTCTTGATAAGCGTGTGGCACAGGTTGTAGCCGAGGCTGTTATTAAAACTGCTAAAAAAACAGGCGTAGCAAGAATCTAAAATTTAATTTTAAAAGCTGTCTTCGGGCTTTTACTTTTTTCTAATGAGAAAAGGTGACTCAATTAAGAGCCGCCTTTTTTATGTTAAGCATAAAGCTGAACATTTATTATTATTTAGATTTTTTAAATCCTATAACCGATGCTATTAAGCAGAAAATTGCTGCTATCATAACGGTTAAAACAATAAATAAATTTCCGCCTATGAAGATTACCTTGAGAATCCCGAAAATTACGGCGGAATAGAAAAGGAATATTATCGAAGCACTAAGACGGACGAGGAGTTTTATATTCCGGTACAGCAACCGCCGATTCCTGAATTGCCGCCCGAAAAAGCAAGAGCATTGTTAATTCTACCGGGCAATCTTACGGTTAAATTGCTGTATTACAAAGATTACTGCGATGCATATGAGAAGGCGCTACTTGATATTGAGTCCTTTAATGATACGATATTTAATTTTATTCGGGAACATCAAACGAAGAATTCGAAGAGCAACTTGCATCTAAAAATCTATATCCGTTGTGTGATGTAGTTCGCAAAACCAAACCGCGCGGCAGACTAAAATCGGAATAAAGTACGGTTTATAGTACACATCGTTTGTTAGACTTATAGTGGAGGAGGTGAGCTTATGACCAACGAAGAATTGATTTTAAAGTTTCATAACGGTGACGAAACAATTTTTGAGAAACTTTATAATAAAAATATCGGTTTCATCCGCAGTATTGCGAAGGAAGTTGCCGTTAATTTTAACTGTTATAACAAAAGCGCAGAGTATCCGCATAAATTAACAGCGTATTCAAAAGGCGTTGTGGACGAGCTTTTTTATGAAGGTATGCTTGAGTTTTTCGCTCTCCTTCGGAAAAAGAAATACGAACCAGAACAGGCAAAGCTCACCACCTATCTTTATCCGCGCCTGAAAGGTGCTATGTATCGGTGGATGGAATGCAACCTCGGTGTTCTTTTCTTTGACATTGAGGATATGGCAGAGCTGCAAAAACACAGCAGTAATATTACGATACAGGCAAGGAGCCGGAGGAAATCGCAAAGGAACTCGGCATTCCCCTTGAGGATGTTGCTCGGCATATAGGATATAACACTCACTTTCTTTCGGTTTATGACCTTGTGCCTTATGAAAACGGAGAGCCGTATGATCCGTATGAACGCCTGATGCCAAACAAGCAGGCAGCATCTACGGATAAAATTGTATATCGTATACTCTGCCTTGAATTTTTAAAGGAATTGTTTGAGGAGTTACCGAAAAAAGATAGGGAGATCCTCGGTGGTTCATATGCGCTTTTTGGTTATAAGCACATCGACCTTGACGAGCTTTGCTTGGAGCATATGATGAAACCGGACGGAATAATAAAGGCTCGGAAAGCGGCAATCCGTAAGATGCGTGAAAAATATCCCGAAAGCAGTTTGCGATTATGGAAATC
>CAZNTP010000139.1:0-3272 GCA_964575985.1 uncultured Ruminococcus sp.
CTTCCACATATGAAATAGCACCACCCGGGGAAAGTGCCTGAAACTTAGCCTCAAGCGCTAATTTATCAAAGGCATCAATATCCTCGGTAACGTGAACATGGTAGCTGTTAGTAATATAATTTCTATCGGTTACGCCCTTTATAATACCAAAACGCTTCTGTAAGCATTTTGCAAACTTATAGGTAGTGCTTTCAAGCGGAGTACCGTAAAGTGAATAATCGATATTCTCGGCCGCTTTCCACTTAGCCGTATACTCATTAAGCTTTCGCATTACCTTGAGACCCAACTCCTCGCCCTCAGGCTCAGTGAGCTTTTTACCGTTCATAGCATAAACGCACTCCCAAAGACCTGCATAGCCTAGAGATAATGTTGAATAACCGCCGTGCAGATACTTGTCTATTGTCTCGCCTTTTTCAAGCCTCAACAGTGCACCGTACTGCCAAAGAATAGGCGCCGCATCAGAAACAGTACCGGTAAGTCTTTCGTGACGTGCCTGCAAGGCTCTGTGGCAAAGTCCCATTCGCTCATCGAAAACCTGCCAGAATTTGTCCTCATCGCCGTTTGCAGAAAGGGCTATATCAACAAGATTTACGGTTACAACGCCTTGGTTAAAACGGCCGTAATATTTAGGCTTGCCATTCTCATCAACAAAAGGCGTAAGAAAGCTTCTGCAGCCCATACAGGTATAGCAGTGTCCATCACCGTTTTTATCAATCTTGTTTTGAAGCATTATCTTTTCGGAAATATAGTCGGGCACCATTCTTTTAGCGGTACATTTAGCCGAAAGACAGGTTAAATACCAATACTCAGTACCCTCTCTTATATTGTCCTCCTCGAGTACATAAATAAGCTTGGGGAAAGCAGGGGTAATCCAGACACCCTTTTCATTTTTAACACCCTGATAGCGTTGCTTTAGCACCTCTTCAATAATAAGGGCTAAATCCTTTTTCTCCCTCTCAGTCTTAGCCTCGTTAAGATACATAAATACCGTAACAAATGGTGCTTGACCGTTTGTAGTCATAAGGGTTACAACCTGATACTGTATTGTCTGTACACCGCGGCTTATTTCCTCGCGAAGTCTTTTTTCGGTGATTTCCTTAATTTTTTCATCGGTAATAGCATCACTAATGCCCGAAAGCTCTGCCTTAACCTCTTTATAAAGCTTTTTACGGCTTATATCAACAAAGGGAGCCAAGTGTGCCAAGCTTATACTCTGACCGCCATACTGACAGGAAGCCACCTGCGCTATAATCTGTGTTGCAATATTGCAGGCGGTGGAAAAAGTATGCGGTTTTTCAATACAAGTACCGCTGATAACCGTACCGTTTTGCAGCATATCCTCAAGGTTAACGAGGTCACAGTTGTGCATATGCTGAGCAAAATAATCGGCATCATGAAAATGGATAATTCCCCTATCGTGAGCCTCAACAATATCCGCATCTAAAAGCAAGCGTCTTGTAATATCCTTACTAACCTCGCCCGCCATATAGTCACGCTGAACACTGTTAACGGTTGGGTTTTTATTAGAGTTTTCCTGCTTAACCTCTTCGTTGTTGCACTCAATAAGACTTAAAATCTGCTCATCGGTGGTATTCGATTTACGCACTAAGGCGCGGGTATAGCGGTAGGTTATATAACGGCGTGCAACATTAAAGGCACGCTGATTCATAATTTGGTCCTCCACCATATCCTGAATTTCTTCAACGCTAAGCGAACGGTTCATATTGCTGGCGGCACTTTCAACATCCTCAGCAATTCTTTTAATCTGAATTTCGGACATACGCTCACTCGGAACTACGCTATCATTAGCCTTTGTAACCGCTATTATAATTTTTTTAGGGTCAAATTCCACCTCTGCCCCGCTTCTTTTAATAATTTTCATAGTCTTATTTCCTCAAAATATAGAATTTATGTAAAACTCAAAACACTATATATTGTGTTGAGTAGTATTATGATATCATATATACTAGAAAAATCAAGTACTATTTTCACAAAGTTAATTTTTAGCTCTGAAACACAAAGACTCACCCTATAGGGTGAGTCCAGGCATTCCTTTTTATTCTGCTACTTGCTCGGGCGTTTTATCCTTGGAAGGTAGTCTTCTAAGTTTTGAGCCGCGAATTTCAAAGCGCAACAGAATTGTAACCAAGGCACGTAAGATAATTACCGCACCTAACATTACAAGCTCTTTAATATCTCTTACCAAAACGGTTTTTAAAATCTCTGCCGCCATTTTAAATTCAAGAGCCGTTGCAAGACCTGTGGCAAACTGGAACTGTAAATCATAATTCTTTTTTAGAAAAGTATTGCATATATATTGCCAAAAAGCTTTAGCACCGCTCCAAATAACTATAATTATACCCATAATTTCAAGAATAGAAATTATATATGGCAGTACCAATTCTATAAATTCTTCTAAAATATTATTCATTGCAAAGCTCCTCTTTTATGTAAATATTAAAAAAGGAGAACCTCAGAATTGGGGTTCTCCTTAAAATTTGGCTAAGAATTATTCGTTGATAGCAGTAACAACGCCGGAACCAACGGTACGACCACCCTCACGGATAGCGAAACGAAGACCCTCTTCAATAGCGATAGGAGTGATAAGCTCAACATCCATCTCTACGTTATCGCCAGGCATACACATTTCTGTGCCGGCGGGAAGAGTGATAACACCGGTAACGTCAGTAGTTCTGAAATAGAACTGAGGACGATAGTTGTTGAAGAAAGGAGTGTGACGTCCACCCTCTTCTTTGCTAAGAACGTAAACCTGACCATGGAACTTTGTATGGGGGTTGATAGAACCGGGCTTACAAAGAACCTGACCACGCTCAACATCCTCACGGCCTACACCACGGAGAAGAGCACCTACGTTGTCACCAGCCTCACAGTATGTGAGAGTCTTACGGAACATTTCCATAGAAGTAACAACAGTCTTAGCACGCTCTTCGGTAAGACCAATGATTTCAACTTCGTCACCTGCGTTAAGCTGACCACGCTCAACACGACCGGTAACAACGGTACCACGACCGGAAATTGTCATAACGTCCTCGATAGGCATAAGGAAAGGCATGTCAGCCTTACGGTCAGGAGTAGGAATGTAGCTGTCAACAGCATCCATAAGCTCTTTGATAGGAGCATAGATAGGATCAGCAGGATCCTTAGAAGCGCTGTCAAGAGCCTGGAAAGCAGAACCCTTGATGATAGGTGTATCATCTCCGGGGAACTCATACTTGTCAAGAGTCTCACGGATTTCCATCTCAACGAGTTCG
>CAZNTP010000140.1:0-3230 GCA_964575985.1 uncultured Ruminococcus sp.
TTGATATCAACGATAAGCATATCGAGGTTATCGTTCGTCAGATGATGAGAAAGCTTCGTATTGTTGACCCCGGCTCTACCGACCTTTTACAGAATGTAAGCTATGAATATAAGGAAATTGCAGATGCCAATGCTTTAGTACAGGCTAGAATTGATGCCGGTGAAGAGGGACTTACCAAAGCCACCTATCAGGCAACACTTCTTGGTATTACCAAGGCTTCCTTGGCAACCGAATCCTTCCTTTCAGCTGCATCCTTCCAGGAGACCACACGTGTTCTTACCGAAGCCGCTATCAAGGGCAAGGTTGACCCCTTGTTTGGTCTTAAGGAAAATGTTATCATCGGTAAGCTTGTACCCGCAGGTACAGGTATGAAGTGTGAGGAAATTAACCCCTCTGCTTATGACGAGCCCGAAACCGAGGACACAGTAATAGAAATTGAGCCCGAAGAAGTTTCAGAAGAGGCTACCGCTGTTAACGAATAATTATTAAATTTAAAAAGGAACATTCATGTTTTTAAACATAAATGTTCCTTTTCTTTTTAAGCTATTTAAAACTCAACATCAACAAAAACGGGTGAATGGTCGGTAGCATCAAGCGCATCCTGATCTTCAATTATTCTGTACTGCAAAACCTTAAAACCGTCACCCAAGGCTATCATATGGTCAATAGAAAAGCTCTTGTCATTTGTCGTTTTGCTTCCACTGTATGTGCCGTCCTCATTTTTTATCGGGTCACCGTGGTGGGATGACATATTATCCTTAATATCTGCTATATCGTGCAGATGCTTAATACCGTTTTCACTGTAAACCTTAAAAACACCGCTTGATAATACACTGTTCATATCACCGAAAGCGAACACAGGGCAGGAATAACGCTCTGCCAAATATTTCATAAGATTTGTCAGCTGCTTTGCATTTAAAACTCTGATTTCATCGTGCTCGGAACCTGTTTTCCACCAAAAATGTGTGTTACAAACCGCAAAAACCTTGCCATCCTCACGTTCGAGCACCGCCCAACTAATACCCTTTGTAACATCGGGCGTTTCGGTCAAATACTCATAACCTTTTGAAATTAACTTTAAATTCTTTTTAAAAGCAAACGGCACAAAATTATTGCTGTTTAAAATTTCGGTGCCCACAAAATCGTATTCTTCACTAAGCCGCTCAAAAAGACCGCTTTCATACCAACGCTTAGTAATTTCCTGAAGTCCCAAGATATCGGGACTGTATTTTTTATATATTCCGTAAATCCCATCAATTCTCACATCAACAGGATTTCCAAAATAATCGCCCCAAATGTTGCTTGTCATTATTCGCATAAAAACACCCCTAATTCAGTTCGTTTGCCATTTCATAAAATTTATAGTAAATTCCCTTTTGCTCTAACAACTGCTCGTGACTCCCCTCTTCCATAATGCCCTCATCGGTAAGCACTAATATGCGGTCAGACTTGCGTATTGTTGAAAGCCTGTGAGCTATCGTTATTGTAGTTCTGCCCTCTGAAAGCTTTGCCAGTGACCTTGCCACTGCAAATTCACTCTCGTTATCGAGAGCGCTTGTAGCCTCATCAAGAATAATAATAGGCGGATTTTTAAGAAAAACACGAGCAATGCTTATTCTTTGCTTCTGTCCTCCCGAAAGCTTAACACCGCGCTCGCCTACATAAGTGTCATAACCGTCCTTAAGCTCACTTACAAACTCGTGCGCACCCGCTTTTTTAGCCGCTTCTATAACCTCTTCTAAGGTAGCATTCGGCTTTCCGTAAGCGATATTCTCATAAACTGTACCCGAGAACAAATAAACGTCCTGCTGAACCATACCGATACTGTCTCTGAGTGATTTTAAGGTGTATTCCTTAATATTCTTTCCGTCAAGCAGAATTTCACCGTTTGTTACATCATAAAAACGCGGTATTAAATTACAAAGGGTGGTTTTACCTCCGCCTGACGGTCCCACAAAGGCAATTTTTTCTCCGCTTTTAATATTAAGATTTAGTCCCGTAAATACTCGGTTGTGGTCATCGGGGTATTCAAATGAAACATCCTTAAACTCAATATCGCCCCTAGGATTTTCTAATTCCACAGCATTGGGCTCGTCAAATATTTCGATATCGGCATCCATTATCTGCAAGAAACGTTCAATACCCGTAAGTCCTCGTTGAAACTGCTCAGCAAACTCGATAATACGGCGAACAGTCGCAATAAAGGTAGTAACATATAAAAGATATGCCACAAGGTCACCCGGTGTAATTTGCCCCTTAATCATAAACAAACTGCCCGCAATTACAACAGAGGCATACATTATGCCGTCAAACATACGGGTTGTGGTTGAAAAAGCACCCATAAATTTATAGGAAAGCTTTTTAATGGAGAAAAATTCCTTATTATCCTTTTCAAACTTAGCCTGCTCAATATCCTCATTAGCAAAGGCTTTTACCACCTTTTGACCTAAAAACGAATCCTCAATTCTGGCATTAAGCTCGCCAATCATAACTCGCTGATGCCTAAAGGTCTCACGCATCCTCTTATTAAGCGCTCGGCAGATTATAACCATTATCGGAATAATAACAAATATAATAAGGGTTAGCGGAATATTAATGTTCATCAGGATAATAAATGAAACTATACCCTTTATTCCAGCTATAAAAAACTCTTCGGGACAGTGGTGGGAAAATTCGGTAACGTCAAAAAGGTCGTTGGTGATTCGCCCCATTATCTGACCGACCTTGGTGTTGTTAAAGTATGTATTCGAAAGCTTGTGCAGATGCGCGTAAGCGTCCCGTCTCATATCAGTTTCTATTTTCGTTCCCATTACGTGACCAACGTATGCCATATAATAATAAGCCGCCGAGTCAATTATGCGAAGAACAAAATACAAAATACCAACCTTTAGTATGAAATCGACCGAAAGCAAAGATATATCATTCATACCCGCATCGGTTATTTCACGCATAATAAGAGGCAATATTATTTCGCAAATTGTAGTAAGCGAGGCGCAAAATAAATCAAAAATCACCGTTGGCAGATATTTTTTATAGTATGGCATAAAGCGTTTTATAAGCACACCCGTTTTATACCTATTTTCCAATCTTTTCATTTTAATCACCAAATATATTATATATCCCCAAAAATTAAAAATCAAGACATAATGCCCTTTTATACAAAAAACAGTCGGGTATTTGCCCGTTGTTCTTAACGGAGTAAATGGTGCGGTATGTAACCGGAAGGCATA
>CAZNTP010000141.1:0-3224 GCA_964575985.1 uncultured Ruminococcus sp.
TCACCACGGGTAGAGCCTCTGAAAAACAGACCGTCTCTATATTCACGTGACACCGAAAGACCGTCAATTTTAGGCTCAACAGAAAAAACAGTTTTTTCTGTATCTATCTTTTCACCAAAGGTGCGTAGCTCTTCAAAATTGAATACATCCTGTAAACTTTCCATTTTAACCCGATGCACTACAGGGGTAAAAAGGCGCATTGCAGCCCCTCCCACAGTTTGTGTGGGCGAATCCTCTTTTTTAAATTCGGGAAACTCTTCTTCTAAATTTTCAAGCTCGCGAAGCATAGCATCATACTCGAAATCCTCAATTTCGGGAGAATCTTCAATATAATACTTCCTGTTATGATACTTTAAAATCTCACTTAGCTCTTTAATTCTGTTTTCAGCCGTTTTAATATCCATAATTATCCCTTTCCTAAAAACCAAAGAAAATTGTTCACAGTGCCGCTTGAAATGAGTGGTGCTGTACAAAAGTACCTCCCCGAATGGAAAACGGTGCTGTGGGCAATTTTATTCAACTATAGCGCCGTAGTCATTAATAAGTCCGCCCGTATTATCGGTTTGACTTTCTATAACACTCGTAAATGCATCAGGTGTTTTGCCTACAATTACCGTTTGCGCCGCAATAGCCGAGGTTGAGGCGCTAATACCCTTATTATAGCCTACAATAATCAGACTGCCGTTAATATCAATTTCCACCGTTATCACGTGCAAAACCTGATTAATGCCTGCAGATTTAAATTCGTGCTTAAAATTCACAAAGGCTGTGGTTGTAAGCTGCATTTTAAAATTCAAATGAGGACCAAAGCCCGTAGTATAAGTATTGCCCAAAAAGGTGCCTATAGGAATTGATAAATCATAAAATTCTTTTTCCTCTATAATAGCGGCGGTTGCGTTTGAAATATTACTTTTAAGGCGGTTGACCTCGTAAACATCAATTTCAAGGCTTGTTACATATCCGTCATCATTAGTGGTAAGCCTTACAATATCATCATAAGCGATATCGTTTTCATCAAGTATTTTAAGTATTGCCTCATTTGCAGAATTAAGCATAATTGTTTCTGCAACACTTACTGCATACCGCATTATTACGGGTTGCATTTTGTGAAAGGTAATTCCCAATAAAACCGTAAGAATAAGTAGAAAAATTAAAATTAACCGTAGCTTATATTTTGCGTTTTTTCTGCGTTTTAACATAAACTCCCCTCTTTCCACAGTACATTTTACGGAAAAAGAGAATTTTTGTTAAAACTACCATTTAATTTTATAATAATATGCCCTTAAAATCAAGTTATAATTTTTGCGTTTTGTTCGATAATTTTGTTAAAATGTTGAAATGTATTGCAAATATACCCAGATTGAAATATAATTAAAATATAAATTGTAAAAAGGGGCTCTAAATATGAATTCGGTAAGCTTTGACAATAAAAATTTTTACATAAACGGCGTTCCTACAAAAATAGTTTCAGGCGCTATGCACTATTTCAGAATTATGCCTGAATATTGGGAGGACAGGCTTTTAAAGCTTAAAGAATGCGGTTGCAACTGCGTTGAGACCTATATTTGCTGGAATTTACACGAAAAGCGTCAAGGCGAATTTGATTTTGAGGGTGGACTTGATTTTATCCGCTTTTTAAAAATCGCTGGGGATTTAGGTCTTTATGCGATAGTAAGACCAGGCCCCTACATCTGCTCAGAATGGGATTTTGGTGGTCTTCCTTGGTGGCTACTTAAATACAACGACATTGAGCTTCGTTGTAATAACAAAAGATTTAAGGAATTATGCAAGCCTTATCTCGAAACAGTATGCGAAATGCTAAAGCCACAACTTATATCCAACGGCGGTAATGTAATTTTCTTACAGATAGAAAACGAGTATGGCTCATACGGTAACGACAAGGAATACCTTAATTGGATTAAAGCTTTGTATGAAAAGTGCGGTATGGACTGCGGTTATTTAACCTCTGACGGTGATACAGATTTTTGCCTTATAAACGGCTCTGCCGACGGAGTTTTGGCTAGTGTCAACTACCGTTGGGACAGTAAAAATGCCATAGCTGCATTAAAATCATTCAGAGATGACCAACCCGGTGCTGTTTTAGAGCTTTGGAATGGCAAAGCGCTTCATTGGGAAGAGGAGGTTATTCGACGCGACATTGATGAAGTAAGAGACTCGGTTAAAACTGCGCTCGAATATGCAGAGCTTGTAAACCTTTATATGTTCCACGGCGGTACATCATTCGGTTTTATGAACGGTAGTCTCGATTTTGGTGAAAAGCTTATAGTTCAGATGACAAGTTACGATGTTGATGCCCCGCTCGACGAATATGGCAGAAGAACTAAAAAATACTATGCTGAACAGGAAGAAATATGCAAAGCTATGGGTGTTGAAATCAATAACACCGCAACCGATACTGTTTTGGCAGAATATAAGGATATTAACTTTTTGGGTGCTACTTCCCTTAAAGAAAGCGGACTTTCTTTAAAAAGCTTTAAAACACCAAATCCCAAAAATATGGAATATTTTGACCAAGGCTACGGCTATATTATTTACGAAACCGAGGCTTTTGTCGATGATAAGGGTGCAGAAATTGTTCTTCCCAAAATTCACGATATTGCTCATATTTATATTGACCGAGTATATACTAAAACCCTTTACCGTCACAGCAAGAATAAAACCGTTTCGGTTGAAGGCAAGGGCACTCACACCGTTTCTATAGTGGTTGAGAATATGGGCAGAGTAAACTACGGAATAAGACTAAAAGATTATAAAGGTCTTGTAGGCGATTTATGTATTCATGACCTGCGCTACAATATGTACACAAGACTGATGAACATCAAAACCTACTGCCTGCCTTTAGAAAACCTACCCGAAAGCTTTAACAGTAAGCCAGGCCTAAATGAGCCCGCCTTTTATAAATACGAGCTTTCGGTAAAAAATGTGCAAGACACCGTTATGCATCTCGAAGGCTTTACCCGCGGTGTTGCCTTTATTAACGGCTTTAATCTTGGAAGACATTGGGATACCGAGCTATCAAACAATAAGCTTTTCATCCCTGCCCCACTTATCAAAGAGGGCAAAAACGAAATTATTGTTTTCGATATTCTTCATAAAGAGGACGAAAAGAAACTGACCTTTGGCGAAAAGAAATAATTACATAAAAAATCGGCGGAGATTTTAAATCTCCGCCATTTTTATTATTCAACACAAACTGTACCGTC
>CAZNTP010000142.1:0-3151 GCA_964575985.1 uncultured Ruminococcus sp.
AGTATGCAAAGCGCGTTGTAGGAAACAAGATGTACGGCGGACAGAACACACATATGCCTATCAAGGTTAATATGTCAGGTGTTATGCCCATCATCTTCGCTTCTTCAATTCTTATGCTTCCCACAATGATACTCAGCTTTATGCGTGACACCACAACTTCTATGTATAAGTTCCTGTCACTTTTCAGTGTTCAGGGTGTTTTCTACGCAGTAATCTATTTCATTTTGATTATCGGTTTTGCTTACTTCTATGCAACAATCCAATTTAATCCTATTGAAATGGCTAACAATTTGCGTAAGAACGGTGGCGCAATCCCCGGTATCAGACCCGGTAAGCCTACTTCTGATTTTATTTCCAAAATTTTGTCAAGAATAACCTTGATGGGAGCTATCTTCCTCAGTGTTATCGCAATCCTTCCTATAATTATCGGTAGCGTTGGCGGAATTAACATTTCACTCGGCGGTACATCGGTACTCATTATGGTTGGTGTAGCTCTTGACACAGTACGCAATCTTGAATCTCAGATGATGATGCGTCATTATAAGGGCTTCCTTGATTGATAAAGGAGATAATAGGATGAAGCTTATACTTTTGGGAGCACCTGGTGCAGGTAAAGGCACTCAGGCAGAAGTTATTTCTGAAAAATACAATATTCCCACCATTTCCACCGGCAATATTATCCGTGCTGCACTTAAAAACGGAACGGAAATGGGACTTAAGGCTAAATCTTATATTGATGCGGGAAATCTTGTTCCTGATGATGTTGTAATCGGCATTATTAAGGAGCGTTTAGCCGAGAATGACTGCCAGAACGGCTACATTCTCGACGGTTTTCCCCGTACAATTCCGCAGGCAGAAGCGCTTGACGAATTAGGCTTCGATATCGACGCTGCTCTTTCTATTGAGGTAGCAGACGAGGAAATCGTAAAGCGTATGTCAGGCCGCAGAGTTTGCGAAAAGTGCGGAGCCAGCTATCATACAGAGTATAAGAAGCCTGCTACTGAGGGTAAATGTAATTTCTGTGACGGCGCACTTGTTATCCGCAAGGATGATGAGCCCGAAACCGTTAAAAACAGACTTAATGTTTACCACGAGCAGACCGAACCGCTTAAGGATTACTATAAATCCTGCGGTAAACTTTTGTGTGTAGAAGGACAGGATGAAGTTAAGGACACTACTCGTCTTGTGCTCGCTGCATTGGAGATTTAGATATGATAGTGCTTAAAACCGGTCGTGAGCTTAAAATTATGAGAGAAGCTTGCAGAATATCGGCCGGAGCATTACAAACAGCAGGTAAGGCGGTTGAGCCGGGGGTTACCACGGCAGAAATTGATAAGCTGGCTGAGGATTATATTCGCAGTCAGGGCGGCGTGCCTAACTTTAAAAATTATGAGGGCTATCCCGCCACCGTCTGTATATCTATTAACAACGAGGTTATTCACGGCATACCAACTACAAAGCGTGTGCTTAAAGCCGGAGATATTGTAAGCATTGATTTAGGTGCTAAATTCGAAGGCTATCACGGCGACAATGCCGCCACTTTCGCTTGCGGGGATGTATCCCCTTCGGCGAAGCGGCTGATGGATACTACCAAGGAGAGCCTTTACGAAGGTATCGCTGCGGCAGTAGCAGGCGGCAGAATAGGTGATATAAGTCACGCAGTGCAGTCGTATGTTGAGGCAAGAGGCTATTCTGTTGTAAGACAGTTTGTCGGTCACGGAATAGGAACCAGCTTGCACGAAGCGCCGGAGGTGCCGAATTTCGGAACAGCCGGTAGGGGAATCCGATTAATGCCGGGTATGACGCTTGCTATTGAGCCTATGGTTAACGCCGGTGGCTCGGATGTCAAGATTTTACCTGACGGTTGGACAGTTCTGACAAAAGACGGTTCGCTTTCTGCTCACTTTGAGCATACGGTTGTAATTACAGCCGACGGTCCTAAAATAATGACGTTGCTGTAATACAGAGGTGTTTTTATGATAGGGCAGATTGTGTGTTCAAAAGCAGGACGCGATAAGGGTTACTTTTTGGTTGTGATTGAGGAGCGTGACGGTTTTGTTTTCGTTGCTGACGGAAAGGAACGTCCGCTTGAAAGACCAAAGCTTAAAAGTGCGAAGCATTTATGCTTTACAAATACCGTTTTGATGTCTGAAGACTTTAAAACAAATAAAGCTCTGCGCAAGGCACTTGCGATTTACAGAGATTCAGTTAATTGAAGGAGGAACCGAAATGTCTAAAGAAGACATGATAGAGCTTGAAGGCGTCGTTGTTGAAGCTATGCCTAACGCAATGTTCAAGGTAGAAATTCAGGGCGGACATCAGATACTCGCACATATTTCAGGTAAGCTTCGTATGAACTTTATACGAATTCTTCCAGGAGATAAGGTAACAGTTGAGATGTCACCGTATGACTTATCTAAGGGACGCATTACATGGCGTTCCAAGTAATGTGGCTTTGCCGCATTTGAAAAATTCAAGGAGGTATAATCCGAATGAAAGTCAGACCTTCTGTTAAAAAGATTTGCGAAAAATGCAAAATTATCAAGCGCAAGGGCAGAATCATGGTAATCTGTGAGAACCCCAAGCACAAACAGCGTCAAGGTTAATTGTATTTTCGTAAGTGGCGGAAAGCTTTCCGCCAGTCAAGAAAAAAATGGAGGTGCTTTGATTAATGGCACGTATTGCTGGTGTTGACCTTCCTAATGATAAGCGAGTTGAAATAGGACTTACTTACATTTTCGGAATCGGTCTTACTACATCTAAAAAAATCCTTGCTGATACCGGTATTAACCCCGATACCAGAGTTAAGGACTTAACTGAAGACGATATTTCAAAGCTACGTGAGTACATCGACCACAACCTTCAGGTTGAGGGTGACCGTCGCCGTACAATCGCATTTGATATCAAGAGACTTATCGAAATCGGTAGCTATAGAGGCTTGCGTCATCGCAAGGGCCTTCCTGTAAGAGGACAGCGCTCTAAGACAAACGCACGTACCCGTAAAGGTCCTAAGAAGACTATAGCTAACAAGAAGAAATAAGTAGGAGGAAGATAATATGGCTACTGCTAAGAAGGCGACTGCTACTCGCCGTCGTCGCGAAAAGAAAAATATTGAACGTGGCGCTGCCCATATCCAGTCTACCTTCAACAA
>CAZNTP010000143.1:0-3088 GCA_964575985.1 uncultured Ruminococcus sp.
CGGGGCAGTCACCATGGGCGATGAAAGCAACTTCCCGGTCGATGGCGAACTCGCCTAAACCATCTGTTCAGGATGGAATACCTCATCAAATTTTTCTGCCGTTAAAAATCCAAGCTTCACGCAGGCTTCTTTTAAAGAAATATTTTCGTTAAACGCTTTTTTTGCGGTTTTAGCGGCATTCTCGTAACCTATATATATATTTAGCGCCGTAACCAGCATTAAAGAATTGTGCAGGTTGTGGTGCATTTTTTCTTTATTTGCAGTAATACCAACCGCGCAGTTCTTATTAAAAGAAGAAATAGCCTCTGCTAAAAGCCTTGCAGACTGTAGAAAATTATATATTAGCACGGGCATAAATACATTAAGCTGGAAATTGCCCTGTGAAGCCGCAATACCAACCGCAGTGTCGTTACCCATAACCTGAACTGCAACCATTGTTACAGCTTCGCACTGAGTGGGATTTACCTTGCCCGGCATTATTGAAGACCCAGGCTCGTTTTCAGGGATAGTAATTTCACCAAGACCGTCCCGTGGGCCTGATGCCAACCAACGAACATCATTTGCAATCTTCATCATATCTGCGGCTAACGCCTTTAAAGCGCCGTGAGCAAAAACTAATTCGTCCTTAGAGGTAAGCGCATGGAACTTATTTTCAGCGGTAATAAATGGCTTGCCCGTTATGTTAGCGATTTCATTTGCTACTGCGTTGTCAAAACCGTTCGGCGCATTAAGTCCCGTGCCAACGGCAGTACCGCCCAAGGCTAATTCAAATAACGGTTTTAAGGAAAGCTTTAATAATTCAATATCTTTTTCAAGGCTAGACCGCCAGCCGCTTATTTCCTGACTGAATTTAATCGGTGTGGCATCCTGAAGATGTGTTCTGCCGCTTTTAACAATACCATCGTTTTCTTTTTCAAGGCGTATTAAAGTATTAATAAGAGCCTCTACGGCAGGTATAAGCTTATCTTCAATAGCAATTACAGCCGCAATATGCATAGCAGTAGGAAAGGTATCGTTAGACGATTGGCTCATATTAATATCATCATTAGGATGCAAAATATTTTCACCAAGTATTTGGTTGCCGCGGTTTGCAATTACCTCGTTAGCATTCATATTTGACTGTGTGCCCGAGCCCGTTTGCCAGACAACAAGCGGAAAATGCTCATTCAAACTTCCGTTAATAATTTCATCGCAAGCAATTTTAATGGCATTAAGCTTCTTATCGGTCATTTTGTCAGGTTTAATGCTATGATTAGCAACAGCCGCCGCTTTTTTTAAAATACCAAAAGCGTGTATAATCTCCAAAGGCATAGTTTCAATACCCACACCTATTGGAAAGTTTTCAATACTTCTTTGGGTTTGCGCGCCCCACAGTTTGTTTACGGGAACTTTTATTTCACCCATAGAGTCGTGTTCAATACGGTAATCCATTTTTTCACCTCGATAAAAAGTATATCATAATATTTATTCCAAATCAAATAGTATTTAAGAATTTGTTACCAAATTTAAAACATTAATTTTTATGGCATAGTTTTCTTGAAAAATCCTCTCTCTTATGATAATATGAATGTAATAAGTTTGGAACAGGTGTAAAATTATGGCAGATAAGAAAAATGATATAATTGAAGAGCAACGCCGTGCGCGTGAGGAATTTTTAAAACTCAAAAAAATGCAAAGCGGCGAATTGGATGCAGGTCCTAAGCCCAGCGAAGTAGCAATCGTGCCCACAACCCCTAAAGAAAAGTGGGATAATTTCTGGTTTCAGTACAAGTGGTGGGTTTTTGCAGCTGTGGCATCCTTTATAGTGCTTTCTATACTCATAGCACAGTGTGCTTCGCGTGTAAATCCCGACCTTGAGATAGTTTATTTTTCATATACCCCTGTTCTTGACCAACAAACAGGTCTTGTTGCCGAATATTTTGAAGACATTGCTAAGGATATTAACGGTGACGGCGAAGTAAATATTCAAGTTGTGAATTGCAGTTTTCAGAATAACGGTAACATACAGTACAAAAATTCCATTCTTTCAAAACTACAGGCAGTAATTGCGGCAGACCAAAAAGCACTTCTTTTCATAACCGACAGCGAGTCTATTAAATACTTCGATAATCTTAACACCGACGGTGGAATTTTTGAGGGTGAACCCATACCTTTAGGCGAAGATTTTTATACTGCTACTGAATCTGAGGATTTCGGCTCTTTAACAGATGGATTAACCGTTTCCATACGTCGCGTCTCCGACACCTTGCTTGAAGAAAAGGAAGATATTAGCACTTATTATGAAGAATCCAAAAGAGTTCTAAGTGAAATTAAGCTTTATAAAAGCTTTAAATAATTTTAAAAAAGGTGATAAAAATGAACAAATTTATGCTCAACGAAACCTCCTACCACGGCTCAAGTGCAATTAATGCTATTCCTGACGAAATCAAAAACAGAGGCTTTAAAAAGGCTTTTGTAACCTCCGACCCCGACCTTGTAAAGTTCGGTATTGTTAAAAAGGTTACCGACCTTTTGGATGCCGCTAAAATCGAGTATTCACTTTATACCGATATTAAGGCTAACCCCACAATCGAAAATGTTAAACACGGTGTCGAAGAATTCAAAGCAGCTGCGGCTGACTGTATTGTAGCAATCGGCGGCGGTAGCGCTATGGATACCTCAAAGGCTATCGGTATTATTATTACTAACCCCGAATTTTCGGACGTTCGCTCTTTAGAGGGTGTAGCTCCCACAAAGAATCCTTGCGTTCCGATTATTGCAGTTCCCACAACAGCAGGTACTGCGGCAGAGGTTACAATTAACTATGTTATTACAGATGTTGAGAAAAAGCGCAAATTTGTTTGCGTTGATGCTCACGATATCCCCGTTTGTGCTGTAGTTGACCCCGATATGATGAATTCTATGCCAGCGGCACTTACTGCGGCTACAGGTATGGATGCATTAACCCACGCTATTGAGGGTTACATCACAAAGGGTGCTTGGGAGCTTTCTGATATGTTCCACATCAAAGCTATTGAAATTATTGCACGTTCACTTCGCGGTGCAGTAGCAAATACTGCTGAAGGCAGAGAAGGTATGGCTCTCGGTC
>CAZNTP010000144.1:0-2917 GCA_964575985.1 uncultured Ruminococcus sp.
AGTGAACGGTATAAAAAAACAGAGCAACAGTTTGGGAAAATTGGCGTAAGTATTGAATATTTACCGTATACTCAAGGCGTTTCAACAACAGATATTAAAAATAAAATGAAAGGTGATTAAAATGAGTCAGTTTAAAAATAAAACTTTACTTATAACGGGAGGTACCGGTTCGTTTGGTAACGCGGTGCTTAACAGATTTTTGGATACCGATATCGGCGAAATCCGTATATTCTCGCGTGACGAGAAAAAGCAGGACGATATGCGTCACGAATTTCAGGCTAAAATGCCCGAGGTGGCAGAAAAAATCAAATTCTTTATAGGCGATGTGCGCGATTTGCAGTCGGTTAAAAGCGCAATGTACGGTGTGGATTATATCTTCCATGCGGCTGCCTTAAAGCAGGTGCCTTCCTGCGAATTTTTCCCGATGGAAGCTGTTCGCACCAATGTTATCGGTACAGACAATGTGCTTACCGCCGCTATCGAAGAGGGTGTAAAGTCGGTTATCTGCCTTTCTACAGACAAGGCGGCATACCCCGTTAATGCGATGGGTGTTACAAAGGCTTTAGAGGAGCGTGTTGCAGTTGCAAAGTCGAGGACAGTAAGCCCTGAAAAGACCAAAATCTGCTGTACACGTTACGGCAATGTTATGTGCAGCCGCGGCAGTGTTATTCCGCTTTGGATTGAGCAGATAAAGGCAGGCAAGGATATTACCATTACCGAGCCTTCTATGACACGCTTTATTATGTCGCTTGACGAGGCGGTAGACCTTGTTTTATTTGCATTCGAAAACGGTGTTTCGGGTGATATTTTGGTACAAAAGGCTCCCGCCTGCACAATTGAAACCTTGGCAAAAGCTGTAACAGAGCTTTTTAACCCCGAAACTGAAATTAAGGTTATAGGTATCCGCCACGGTGAAAAAATGTATGAAACACTTCTCACTAATGAGGAATGTGCCAATGCTACCGATATGGGTGATTTTTACCGTGTGCCTTGTGACAATCGCGGTCTTAATTATGATAAGTATTTTAAAGACGGGGATGTTGAACGCAATCCGCTTACAGAGTTTAATTCAAACAATACTGACCTTCTAAATGTTGAAGAGGTTAAGCAAAAGCTTTTGAGTTTGCAGTATATAAGAGACGAGCTTGAGGGTTTGGGTAAAACAGTATGAAAATTTTGATAACAGGTGCTAACGGCTTTGTTGGTAAAAATCTTACAGAGGCGCTTAAGAATATAAAAGACGGTAAGGATAAAACCCGTAAGGATCTTAAAATTGAGGAAATATACTGTTATGATATAGACTCCACCTCCGAAGAATTGGAGACCGCCTGCAAAAATGCAGATTTTGTCTTCAATATGGCAGGGGTTAACCGCCCCCAGAACAGTGAGGAGTTTATAGAGGGTAATTTCGGTTTTGCAAGCACATTGCTTGATACCCTTAAAAAGTATAATAATCCTTGCCCCGTAATGCTTTCTTCTTCTATTCAGGCTACACTTATCGGCAGATATGACAGTGATTACGGCAGAAGTAAAAGAAAGGGCGAAGAGCTGTTTTTTGGTTATGAAAAGCAAACGGGTGCTAGGGTGCTTGTTTACCGCTTCCCCAATCTTTTTGGCAAATGGTGCAGACCTAATTACAACAGTGCGGTTGCAACATTTTGCAACAATATTGCAAATGATTTGGAAATTACAGTCAATGACCCTGCAGTACAGCTAGAACTGCTTTATATTGACGATTTAATTTGCGAAATGCTTGATGCCCTAGAGGGTAACGAGCATCACTGCGAGTTTGAGGGGATTGATACTGTACTTCAAAGTGACGGTAAATACTGCGCTGCGCCCATAAGTCACAAGGTGACTTTAGGTGAGATTGTAGATTTGCTTTACAGCTTTAAGAATCAGTCTAAGTCACTTGTTATTCCCGAAATCCCAAACGGTAGCTTTGCTAAAAAGCTTTATTCTACATATCTTTCATATTTGCCTAAGGAAAAGGCATCCTTTGAGCTTAAAATGAATGTTGATGCCCGCGGCTCTTTTACAGAGCTTTTAAAGACCGAAAAGTGCGGTCAGGTGAGTGTTAATATCTCAAAGCCTGGTATTACTAAGGGACAGCATTGGCACAACACCAAGTGGGAATTTTTTATCGTTGTAAGCGGTAAGGGTCTTATTGAGCAACGCAAAATCGGTACTGATGAGGTTTTACGCTTCCACGTAAGCGGTGAAAAAATCGAGGCAGTGCATATGCTGCCGGGGTATACCCACAATATTATAAATTTGAGCGATACCGAGGATTTGGTGACGGTTATGTGGGCAAACGAAAGCTTTGACCCCAATCACCCTGATACATTTTTCGAAGAAGTATAAACGAAAGAGGCTTTAATTATGGAAATTAAAACAGATTATTCCGATATAAGTTTCCAAAACAACGGAAAACTGAAATTACTTATAATTGTAGGTACCAGACCTGAAATTATACGTCTTGGTGCAGTAATTAACAAATGCCGCAATTATTTTGACTGTATTTTGGCACACACAGGTCAGAATTATGACTATAATCTTAATGGGGTTTTCTTTAAGGATTTGGATATTAAAGAGCCTGAGGTTTATATGGATGCCGTGGGCGACGATTTAGGCGCTACCATAGGTAACATAATTAACTGCTCGTATAAGCTGATGTCTGCTGTAAAGCCCGATGCTTTGCTTATATTGGGTGACACCAATTCCTGTCTTTCGGCTATAGCGGCAAAGCGTTTGCATATTCCAATTTTCCATATGGAAGCGGGCAACCGTTGCAAAGACGAATGTCTGCCCGAAGAAACTAACCGTCGAATAGTTGATATTATTAGTGACGTTAATTTAGCATACAGCGAGCACGCAAGAAAATATCTTCACGAATGCGGGCTTCCCAAAGAGCGCG
>CAZNTP010000145.1:0-2916 GCA_964575985.1 uncultured Ruminococcus sp.
ACCACGGCTTCGTAAGGGTGTCATTTTAGTGGTGAACGTGAACGGCGGCGCGCTCCTGCCACCGTCACGGATTTGGAGCTACCAAGTATTGAAGCTTGACATTTAGCGTCTTTACAAGGGAATTAAAACAAATGTCTGCGCTCGGAGACGCCGGTATGAATAGATTTTCGGACAGGAGTTCGATTCTCCTCATCTCCACCAAAACACCTACAAACCGCATACTTATGCGGTTTGTTTTTTTATTGCACGAATTTTACACGAATTTATAGAAAAAACCGCCCCTCTCCAAAAGAACGGAAAGGGACGGTAATTTTAAATACTTTATTCCTTAACTTCAGGTAAGCCTGTAACGCTTGTTAGCAGTGACAGCCCACCAGCAAGAACGGTGGCGGACACTGTCACCTTCCAATCAACTGCCGAAATAACTGCCGCTGAGCCTATTGTCGCTATAGCAGTCTGTGCCATAGTTTTTACGGCTCTGACACCTGCTGCCTTTAACCATTTAAAAAACTTTGTCTTATTCATAATTACACCTCTTAAATTAATTCATTTACAATCTTCTGAATAACGGTTGGATTGTATCCTGCATCCTCAAGCCTTTTTTTACGCTCTGAACCGTTACCCCATTTACCTGCAATAACCTCTCGGGCTATTTCCTCATTGCTTTTCTTTTTGGGTGCGGTAGTTGCATTGGCGAGCTTGTTAACCTCTGCTTGTACCGCCTTGTAGTCGTACCCTGCCGCTGTGAGCTTTTTCTCGCGTTCTTGACCGTTTCCCCATTTACCTGCTAAAACCTCTTTAGCAAGTTCTGTGACGGTCTTTTTCTGTGCCTTAAGCTTTGCGGCATAGCCATCGTCATAGGTGCCTAACTTATTAGGAATACCGCTTATAGCGTTAATGTCTCTAATCTGCGACTTAGAACCGTTACCTCTTACACAGTAATGACAGTGTGAGCCTGTGGATTTACCTGTACTGCCTTCGATACCGATAACGTCGCCGATGCGCACTGCTTGTCCTGCAGCAACCTTAATTTCCGAAAGGTGACCGAAGTAATATTTATCTACACTGTCATCCTTTTTAATACGTACATAAAGACCGAAGCCTTGTTTCTTATTGGCCGAGTTTTCCCAACCCGCCTTTTCAACAATACCGTTTACGGTGCTATGTACTTCCTTGCTGTCTACACCGACTAAGTCTAAGCCGTCGTGTGCAGTTCCTTTAAAAATTTGTGATACTCTAAATTTACCGTTGTATGGACTGTTCATAATTTATTCCTCCAAATGTTCTGTTTTAAATCTTTGTAATAGTTCATTATATTTTTGTTTTACAGCGCCGTTTTTGTGCAATTCATTAACATAAGTATCGCCAGCTGATATTCTTTCACTCAACGGCATCTCAGGTGTCATAATAACAAGTCTTAGTATCTGCACATATTGCTCAATATCGTGCTTGTCCTTTTGTTTCACCCATTTGTCCCACTTGCGTATAAACTTATAAGCGGTAACTATAGCGGTTAAAATAACCGAAAGTGATGTAATAATACTCGCCACAAGTATTATTATTTCAATTAAACTCATTGGTCACACCTCCGCTTCTTGAAGCTCTGCCTTTTGGATTTCGGCATATTCTTCCTCGGTGATTTCGTGCCAATTGTCAGCACTGTCGGTGTCCGCAAGGAACACCTCTTTGCCGTAGGTTTCGCCATTGGTTAAAATCATACCCTCAGCGGCGGTGAGCTTAATTCTTGTTATCGTTTCCTTTATCATTTTATCACCTCTTAAACTAATGTTATTGTCCAGTTAGATTTAGTAGCTATAAGATTTAACCACTCTTCACTTGTACTGCCGTCTGCTGCGCCCTCGCTTGTTTCAAAAGCAGTGTTAACTGCGGTTTTGTTAAAGGTTGCGGTCAGTCCGGTCGTGGTTGAAGATAAAGCATTAACTATACTTATTATGCTTTCTTTTGTTAGTGGGCTTTGTGCAAAACTAATAGAATAGCGTATTTCACCCTCAAATACTATATTTTCAAGGGAAGAACACCCATAAAAAGCATTTGAGAAACAATTTGATGACATATTATTAGTTTGAAGTATTATTTTGCGAATGGTTCTTAAATTTGTGCAACCATAAAAACAGGTAGATAGATTTAACCCAGCATATATTGTTACTTTGGTATCTGTGATTAGATCATTGGCATAAAAAGTATTCATAGTACCAGTATTGACTAGCTTGCTTTTAATATCAAAGTGCGGATTATAGGTATTATCGTCAAACCTGTTATAACAAAATGCCGAGTTATAGTTTGCGGGCTCTCCGTTATTTTGAATTGCCGCCCATACTTCTTTATTTCCTACTTGTTCGCCCGCTTCATATACCTCTGCAACCTTATCGGGAAAGCTTTGTGCATTAATTTTATCGGTTGTACCTAATACAGTCCTAAAAGCGTTTGCGAGATTACTTAAATACTCTTTTAACATTAGTAATTACCCTCCAATGCTTCGCCGATAGCGGCAGTTAATTCTTCTTTTGTGGCGTAGGTTACGTCTATTAAATTATCGTATCTGTCCGTACAAGCACTATTAGCTCTATTAGCGTCAATTATATGCAAATCTCCATATGGTTCAAGCTCCATAAAACTCACATAATCAAGTGTTGTAAAATCTTGTTTAACTATTAAAATAAATGACATGCTTCCAGTATAACCTTGACTTGCGTGCCCTATAACTACATCGCCCACATAATATTCCGTGTTAGGTTGCCAAAATTTAATTTTGCTTTCGATAGTTGTGAGAGCCTCTGCTACAGCTTTACCGCTCTGAGCGTTCTCACTTTCAGGATTGTAGGTTTGGTCTGCAACAAGGGTATTAATATCCTTATTATATTCACACTCAATAGTCACATCTTGGGTATCCGTAGT
>CAZNTP010000146.1:0-2890 GCA_964575985.1 uncultured Ruminococcus sp.
TATTCCTACAACCTATAAGTATTTAAAGGAGTATTCGGGTATTCCTGTAAGTGAGGTTTCGATGAGTGACCCTGCGGTTTATAGCCTATTTACCTCGACCGAGGCTTTGGGCGTAACGCCTGAGGAGATTGATTCGCCCACAGGTACATACTGTATCCCAGAGTTTGGTACGAGCTTTGTAAGAGGAATGCTTGTTGACTGTAAGCCTAAAAACTTCTCTGACCTTTTGCAGATTTCGGGACTTTCTCACGGTACCGATGTTTACCTCGGTAACGCTAAGGATCTTATAGAAGACGGTACTTGTACAATTTCAGAGGTTATCGGTACCCGTGACAATATAATGGTTTATCTTATCCATCAGGGTATGGAGGAGGGCAGAGCCTTCAAAATTACCGAAACGGTGCGTAAGGGCCGTGTTGCAAAGGGTAAGGTTTCCAAAGAGGATTGGGGCGCAATGGAGGATGATATGCGAGCCGTTAAAGTACCCGAATGGTATATTAACAGTTGTTATAAAATCAAGTATATGTTCCCGAAAGCCCACGCGGCAGCCTATGTTACTGCGGCAATAAGGGTTGCTTGGTATAAAGTATACAAACCCCTTGAATTCTATTGTGCTTACTTTACAGCCCGTCCTGAAGACGTTGATGTTCCTACAATTATGCAGGGACACGAGGCGGTAAAACGATATATTCGTGATATTAAGGCTAAGGGTAAGGAAGCCAGCAAAAAGGAACTTGATGTATATGAAAATATGTTGATTTTCAATGAGATGATGGCTAGAGGCATTGAGGTTTTACCGATAGATATTTCTAAGTCCCACGCTATGAAATATGTACCCGAAAATGGCAAAATGAGACTTCCTTTCGGTGCTCTCAGCGGTGTCGGTGAAAAAGCGGCTTATTCTATATACGATGCGGCACAGCGCGGCAATTTTGTCTCCCAAGAGGATTTCCAGATAGAAGCAGGAGTTTCTAAAACCATTATCCAAAATCTAGCCGACCTCGGTGCCCTGAACGATTTACCCGACACAAATCAGATTTCTATGTTCTAATTGCACATATACCCGCTAAAATTTATGGCGGGTATATATTTTTTGCATAAATTTTGGAAAAAGTTAAAAATTATTACAAAAAAGGTTGCAATTTTGTAACCTTTTTGCTATAATAACATTTGTAAATATTACAAAATGTAACTTTTTTGAAAGCGGTGACTGTTATTTTTAAGGATTTAGGTCCACAGAAGCTAATTGAGAAAATTAATAATATTGTAAATAGCAAATTTGTAAAGAAGGCTATAAGCTTTGTAAATGGTAATCAGACTGTTGTAAAGGCCGTTTCCATTGCGCTTGTTGGTATCGTTGCTGTATCGGTTGCGGCAGCAACTACGGGTGTTACCTTTGGCTTTAATGTTAAGTATTCAGGCAGGGTTTTAGGTACTGTAGGCAGTCGTTCTGTTTGTGAGGATGCAATGCATATCGCGGCTGACAATGTTTGCAGTGAAAATGCTGACGGTGCCGTTTGTTCACCAAAGCTTTCCTTAACACTTACTGTTGCAAACAAGCTTGACGATGCGGCAAAGGTTGCAGACGCTTTGATTGAAAACAGTGATGATATTGTAAGCGGCTCAATTCTTGTTGTAAACGGTGAAACGGTAGCTTGCGTTCAGGCATCGGGTCTGGACAAGCTGCTGGGAGCCAGACTTATGACCTATTACATTGAGGGTGCTGAAAATACCGCCGAATTTGTTGATGATGTAAAGTATGAAACAGGTTATTATTTAAGAGAAGATTTAACCAAGATAGAAGATTTAGAGGCAATTGTTGATAATTTGCCTGTAAAAACCGTTTCAAAGTATAACACAGATGTTAGTATTCCTTATTCTACAACTCGCGTTAAAACCGACACACAGCCTATGGGCTATTATGCGGTTACAACCAAGGGTGTAGAGGGTGTTAAACGTAAATCCTTGGTGGTTGAAAGTGTAAACGGTGAGGAAACAAGCCGTAATGAAACTGCTGAAGAAGTAGTTAAGGAGCCTGTAACACGCGTTATTACAATTGGCACAGCCAAGGTATCACCCAGCGAGAACTCAGGCGCAACCTCTTCGGGACTTATTTGTCCTATATCTGCAGGAAAGTTCAAGGTTTCTGCCTACTACGGTGACGGCAGAAATCATAAGGCTATAGACCTTGCGGCTGATAGGGGCGTTGCAATATTTGCAGCAGCTTCGGGTAGCGTTACCTATGCCGGATATGACGGTGATTATGGCTATAGCGTAATTATTGACCACGGTAACGGAATGAAGACCAGATATGCACATGCTAGTTATTTATGCGTTAAAAAGGGTCAGGTAGTATCTCAGGGAGATATGATTGCCGCTGTAGGCAGTACAGGTTATTCAACCGGCAACCATCTTCATTTTGAGGTTATTATAAACGGTACACGAGTTAATCCCGCTCCTTATATCGGACTTTAATTAGAATATAAAATAAACGGTAGTCTTTGGACTGCCGTTTATTCTTAGCAAAATTTTTTTAGCAGAAAAAAATGCTCTATGTATGCGAATGAATACATAGAGCATTTTGTTTTATTGTAGATTTCAGATATTACTGCTTACCGTAAAGCTCAACAAGCTTTTCGAGGTGAGCACGGCGAGCCTTTGCAGCCTCGCTTGCCTGCTCGAAGAGCTCTTCTGCACGCTCGGGGAATGAACGTGTAAGTGATGAGTAACGAGCTTCACCAAGGATGAATTCCTTATAATCAGCAGTAGCGGGCTTGCTGTCAAGGCTAAAGGGATTCTTGCCCTCTGCTTTAAGAGCAGGATTGTAACGGAACATATCCCAGTAACCGCAAGCTACAGCCTTCTTCATCTCGTTCTGGCAGTTAACCAT
>CAZNTP010000147.1:0-2815 GCA_964575985.1 uncultured Ruminococcus sp.
CTAATAGACCGAGGGCTTGACCTATTTTTTCGTGTCCTCTAGTCAATCCATACTTGTTCAGTTTTCAGGGTGTGAGCAATAAGTATTTTAAAGCAATCCGTTAAGGGTTGCTTTTTTGTTTTTTATATTTTATTTTCATAAATATCTTTATTTTTTATCAACATTGTGATACAATAGTTGTGCTACACGAATTTAATATACTCTGTATGGGGAAAAATACCTTGGTAAAAGGTGTTTTCCTCTTATTCCCGTATGGAGTAATTCGTGTAGCAACGATGAGGAAGGACACTTTTTCGGCACATCTTCTCTGGGATGTGCTTTTTTACTTTTTGGACGGAAAAAGCAGAGGTACAAAATCAATGATTGACTATGCCTTAAAAATGAGTAAGCCTTTAAAAATTAAGAAAAATTTATTTTTTAAAAATATATGTGTGAGGTTTTATATGCTTTTGTTGTGTAATAAGTGAAAGGGCATAAAAATACCTTTCAGAAAGGGGTGAGCCGATGGATAACGGTGCCAGTAGCTACCGCCGTTTCCGTGAAAATGGTGATGAAAACGGATTGGCCGAAATTATAAGGGAATATAGAGACGGTCTAATTTTTTATCTTAACAACTTTGTCGGTAATATACATACAGCTGAAGAGTTGGCAGAGGATACCTTTGTTTTGCTTGGAACAAAGAAGCCTAAGGATAAAGGCAAAGGCTCATTCAAGACATGGCTTTATACTATAGGACGGAATTTAGCGCTTAATTATTTAAAGAAAAACTCAAGGCGTAACGAGGTATCGCTAGACGAATATCCGGAACTTATGAATGATGAAGAAAGTATTGAAAGTTCATATTTAAAAGAGGAAAGAAAAATAATTATTCATAGAGCGCTTCAAAAGCTTAAAGCGGAATACCGTCAAATTTTATGGCTAATTTACTTTGAGAATTTCAGCAATAAAGAGGCGGCATTGGTAATGAAAAGAAAGGTACACAGTATAGAAACCCTTGTGTACCGTGCTCGAGGCGCACTTAAATCACAGCTTGAAAAGGAGGGCTTTGTTTATGAAGAGCTATGACGAAACCGTTAACAGCGTATTTAAACGCATTGATGACTATAAAATTGCACAAAAAAGAAAAAGGAAAATTATTATCCGAACTGTAACACCGATTTGCTGTGTTTCTCTTGTGGTTTTACTTGGTATTGGTTTGTGGCAAAGCGATATTTTTAATAAACCGCCTGCAACCTTGAATGATTCTATCATTATAGGCGAACAAGATTATTTCGATGATAGGGGCGGTTCAAAACTCGGCATAGGAAACTGGTACGGTGAAGGGCAGGAGGAAGCACCAAGCGGTGTTGCCGAGGCGACATCCTCTGACGAAGCTTCAAGCGATAATAGTTCGGCAAAGTTACTTTGCTATATAAATCAGATAGAGAGTATGGAAACTTTTGATATAGGCGGTCCGCATCCCATGTCAGAGCATTATGCTGAAAGCTGGGACAACGAAAAAATGACGGCTTATCTGGGTATAGATTTTAGCGAGCTTGATGAATTATATAAGCTTGATAGCTATAATCACGGCGCTTGGTATAAAAAAGCTGATAATACTTTAGTAAGTGATTATGCAAATTTTGCTTATTCAAATGAAAAAAACAGTTTTCAAATAAGTGCCAGTAAAACCGAAATGCCTAAGGAATGTATAATCTCTACCAAAAACGATGATGTTAGAGAAACGGGCATAGGAACAAGCAACGGTTCTGTAAAGGTCAAATTTTATGGTACGGTCGGTACCGATGCAAAAGAAAAACCGGAAATTCAAGGAAGGATGATTGCAGAATTTGAGCATAAGGGTGTATTTTTTAGAGTAAAGGCAAATGATATTTCAGCCTTTAATTTTTATAAATTTGTAAGCTTAATTGTTAATGGATAAAATAAAATGCCATCACTACACGTAATGCAGTGATGGCATTTGTTATATATGTTATTTAATATTTATCTGACACATTTTCATTGTAGTAAGGGCGGCGGTGTGGCTAGCGGGTGTTACACCTGCACAGCAGGTAGCGTCTACCGATATTTCGGCTTCGGGGAAATTGGCTTTTAAAATCAGTGCGTTTGACACAACGCAAATATCGGTGCAAAGTCCTACTAATTCTATTGTGAAATTTTCGCCCTTTGCGAGTTGTTTTATAATTTCGGGGAGTTTAACCGAGCCAAAGGTTAACTTTTCAACAACTGTGTAGTTTTTGCCCTCAAGAGCGGCGGCAACATTTTTATTCAAATGCCAACCGCCCGTTCCCTTAATGCAATGCGGAACAGGTAGGTTTTTACCCTCATTAGTTTCTATATAGTTTTCGCTGTGGGTATCATAGGTTACAATTATTTCACCGTCAAAGCATTTAATTTTTTTCACCACAGCAGGCACTATAGAAACTGCCTCTTTAGTACCTAACGCACCGTCAACAAAATCCTTTTGCATATCAACAACAATTAAAAACTTTTTCATTGTATTACTCCTTATGTTTTTATTCAATTATATAACTTTAAAACATATTTGACAATACTTTTATTTAGTCGGCAAATTGAACTCTATCAGAAGCGCAATAAACATTGCAAAATATTTTTTTGAAATTAACAAAACTCAAACAAAACTTCAAAATTTTAAAAACATCCGCTTGCTACAATATGCCTATAAAATGAAGAAAGAGGTAATCGTTATGAATAAAACCGATCAGGATTTTCTCGTTCAGAAGATCCGTACTCAGTACGCCGAAAAAGAACATACCGGTCTTGATAAACTCAAGGAACTGGACACCAAAGTGAA
>CAZNTP010000148.1:0-2653 GCA_964575985.1 uncultured Ruminococcus sp.
TCCCTTTTAAGCATAATTTTAGGGCTGCCTCACTTTTTCTTAGTGAGACAGCCCCATTTTGTTGTAATTAGCTTTAGTACACACATTATCAGCACTGTGAACACTAAATTCGGTTCGTCCCACAAAGGCGTGCTGTGCCAATGTGAGTACTAAATGGGCAAAACTTTAATAGGCTTTGCCGTTTGAAGTTATATTAACTCAATAATAGCCATTTCAGCAGCGTCACCGCGACGGGGACCTGTTCTGATAATGCGGCAGTAACCGCCGTTTACATCGGCATACTTAGGAGCGATTTCGTTGAAAAGCTTTGCTACAACGTCTTCCTTAGTAATGAAAGCCAATGCCTGACGCTTATTGCTTAAAGTGTTATTTTTAGCGAGTGTAATATACTTCTCCGTCATTGCTCTAACTTCCTTAGCACGTGTAACGGTAGTCTCAATCTTGCCGTTTTCGAGTAAAAAAGTAACCATAGCTCTGAGCATAGCGGTTCTGTGTTCGCTGGTTCTTCCGAGTTTACGGGTACCTGGCATTTCTATTCACTCCTTAAACAGTGATTTTTGTTTGACATCCTGAAAAAATCAAAACATCAATGAATTATTCGTTTTCCTTTTTAAGAGTAAAGCCAAAAGAATTAAGCTTAGCAATAACCTCTTCTAATGACTTGCGGCCTAAGTTTCTCACCTTCATCATATCCTCTTCGGACTTGTTGATGAGATCCTCAACCGTATTGATACCTGCACGCTTCAAGCAGTTGAAGCTACGAACAGATAAGTCAAGCTCATCGATAGTAAGATCGAGAACCTTCTCCTTCTCGCTGTCGGTCGGAACCGCCAAAATGCTTTCGGTCTCGCTTACACCCTCTGCTAAATCAAGGAAAAGCTCAAAATGTTCAATAAGAACCTTAGCAGACATAGAAACTGCCTCGTTAGCCTTGAGTGAACCGTCGGTCCAAACCTCAAGAGTAAGCTTGCCCTTATCGGTAACATTACCAACACGGGTATTGTCAACCGAGAAGTTAGCCTTGAGTACAGGTGTGTAAATAGAGTCAACCGGAATAACACCGATAATGTTCTGAGAAGGCTTATTCTGGTCTGCCGGAACATAACCTCTGCCCTTATCAAGAGTCATCTCCATATTAAGAGAAGCACCTGCAGAAAGGGTAGCAATGTACATATCCGGATTAAGAATTTCAACCTCTGAATCGGCCTTTATAGAAGCTGCGGTAACAACACAGGGACCTTCAGCCTCGATATAGATTTTCTTTGCCGTATCTGCATGAAGCTTTGCAATAAGACCTTTAATGTTAAGAATGATTTCAGTAACATCCTCTTTAACACCGGGTATGGTTGTAAACTCATGCACAACACCGTCTATTTTAACAGAAGTAACTGCCACGCCTGGAAGTATGGAAAGAAGAACTCTGCGCATACTGTTGCCCAAGGTTGTAGCATAGCCACGCTCTAGGGGCTCCATAACGAATTTACCGTATTTGCCGTCAGCAGTCATTTCAACGGTATCAATTCTGGGCTTTTCAATTTCTATCATTTAAAAGCTCCGTTTCTCCGTACAGTAAATTTTTTTGAAAGCCTTGTACGGAAGGCATATAAATACTCTAATATTACTTAGAGTAAAGCTCGACGATAAGCTGATCTTCAACAGGAGCATCAATCTGATCTCTGTTAGGAAGAGCTATAACCTTAGCGCTGAGAGCTTCACGGTCAACGTCAATCCACTCGGGAACAGGTCTGGCAGAGTTAGCCTCTACAACAGCCTTAATCTTGTCAAGGCCGCGAGCCTTTTCGCAGATAGATACAACGTCGCCAGCCTTAAGAAGATAGGAAGCGATGTCAACACGCTTACCGTTTACTTCATAGTGGCCGTGACCAACGAGCTGTCTTGCTTCTGCACGAGAAGAAGCAAAGCCTACTCTGTAAACTACATTGTCAAGACGGCTTTCGAGAATTCTAAGCAGGTTGTCACCTGTAATGCCGGGTTTTCTCTCAGCAATCTCAAAATAATGATGGAACTGATTTTCCTGAACGCCATAGAAACGTCTTGCGGTCTGCTTTGCACGAAGCTGCAAGCCGTATTCAGATGACTTCTTTCTACCCTGTCCGTGCTGACCGGGAGCATAAGCTCTGATGCCAACAGAACACTTCTCAGAATAGCAGCGCTCGCCCTTAAGGAAAAGCTTCTTACCTTCGCGGCGGCAAAGTCTGCAAACTGCACCGGTATATCTTGCCATCTATTGCACCTCCAAATTTTAACTGCAATTTTTTCAAAATTTTTAATAATTAAACGCGTCTTCTCTTAGGAGGACGGCAACCGTTATGAGGAATGGGTGTAACATCCTTAATCATGCTAACCTCAAGTCCTGCTGTCTGTAAAGCACGGATAGCAGCTTCACGACCGGCACCGGGTCCCTTAACATATACTTCAACAGTCTTTAAACCGTGCTCCATAGCAGCCTTAGCTGCAGTTTCAGCTGCACTCTGTGCTGCGAAAGGAGTAGATTTTCTTGAGCCTCTAAATCCTAACTCACCGGCAGATGCCCATGAAAGAGCGTTACCCTGTGTATCGGTGATAGTTACGATAGTGTTGTTGAAGGTAGACTGGATATGGGCAGCGCCACGTTCAATATTTTTCTTTTCGC
>CAZNTP010000149.1:0-2594 GCA_964575985.1 uncultured Ruminococcus sp.
ATAGCTAAAGGTCTTATCCTTAGAGGATGCAACCTCATGGGCAGCACCGTAGCGAGCGGCCTCTTTATAAGCCTTGTTAGCCCACTGACCTGTGATAATATAATCAGCCTTACCGTTCTTGGTCATAAGGTTCATAGGTACCATTGCGAACTGAGTAGAAGCACCGCCCTGCAAGAAAAGCACCTCATAATTATCGGGGATGTTCATTATCTCACGAAGATTTGCCTCTGCCTCATCAAAGATTGCCTGATATTCTTTTGAACGGTGTGACATCTCCATAACAGACTGACCAGTCTCACCGTACTCCATCATTTCTGCAGCAGCGGTCTTTAAAACCTCCTCGGGAAGCATAGAGGGACCTGCGCTGAAATTATAAATTCTTGCCATAATAAAAACCTCCAAAATAGAAAATGTTTTTGTTTTAATATGAATATGTACTATAGTATATTCTATAAATTTCTATTTGTCAATAGGTTTGTTAAAAAAATAACACACTTTTTCTAAAAAACTCAGTTTTCGTCAAAAACATTGTTAAGTTTTTAACAATATATCTGATTTTATAAGCCGCTACCCTTGTTGATAACGGCTCAAATCGCTTATTTTATGCTAGTGTGACAGGTTCAAGTCCTGTCACACTATATTTAAGATAAACGTGCCCATTTTCGAGGTCTTTCCACAAAAATTCTCCATTTTCCAAAATCATATAGCTATGTGCAGAATTTTCTTTAGGAATTGAGACTGAGCCGGGGTTCATATAAACAAAATTTTTGTGCTCGGTACATTTTGGCACGTGTGTGTGACCGTTAAGCAGTATATCGCCGTCACAAATAGGCGGTAAATTATTTTCATTATAATTATGACCGTGAGTTGCGTATATAAGCCTGTCACCCACAGGGATTACCGCATAATCGGCTAAAACGGGAAAATCCAAAACCATCTGGTCAACCTCGGTATCACAGTTGCCGCGAACACATAAAAGCTTGTTTTTTAACGGATTAAGCATTGTGATTACTTCTTTGGGCGCATATTCACGCGGTAAATCGTTTCTGGGTCCGTGATAAAGAATATCCCCCAAAATTAAAACTCGGTCAGCTTTTTCTTCTTTAATTTTTTCTAACAGCAAACGGCAAAAGTATGCCGAGCCGTGAATATCGCTTGCAATTAAAAACTTCATTTTTTACCTCTTTATTTTATAAAAGCTTTTTCGATTTTACCTATAATCATATAATGGTAATCTTTATCAGTGTACCATTTCAGAGGCTCTTTATCTATAAAGCAATCCTCTTCAAGTCGCCCGATATACTGTTTTTTGCAAACAAGCACAAGCCTTGCTTCTTCAAAATAAACTGTGCTGTCACTAAATACAGGTGTCAGACCTGTAAGGGTGGTTTTGTCTACATCTCTGCCCGATTTCGAGCCGCAAATCTTGTGGATATCCTTATTTTCACCATAAAAGCTAAGGGTGAAATAGTCGTTTTTATCAACAAATTCCATTGTGTAGCGTTGCGGTCTTATCATTGCGATAACACTGTCATTCCCCCACATTTCGCCTGCAAAGCCCCAGGATGCCGTCATCATATTATAACCGTCTTCATTACCTGCGGAAATAAGCATCCATTCGTCCGCAATAGCTTTTATAAAATTACCGTCAATTTCCTTTGGATTAATCTCTTTAAACATAGTATCACCTACTAATTATTATTAAGCTTTTTATAAAGCGCCGCAATTTCTGCCCTGAGCGCAGAATTTTTACTGTCTTTAAGGCTCGGGTCTGTTTTAAGCAACCATTGAACCTCTTTGCCTGCAATATTTAGAACTTCTCTGTCGGCAAATAAATCTGCAATCTTCATATCAGGCAGTCCGTGCTGACGCGAGCCCAAAAAGTCACCTGGACCCCTTAGCTCTAAATCGGCATCGGCAATTTTAAAACCGTCCGCAGTTGATTTTATAACATTCAGTCTATTTTGAGTGTCCTCGGATTTATTATCCGAAATCAAAATACAGTCAGATTTATACTGCCCTCTGCCAATTCTGCCACGAAGCTGATGAAGCTGAGAAAGACCGAAGCGCTCGGCATTTTCAATAACCATTATTACGGCATTCGGCACATCAATGCCAACCTCGATAACGGTAGTCGCGATGAGCAACTGAATTTCACCCTCGCTAAACTTCCGCATTACCCTCTCTTTTTCTTTAGAGGACATTTTACCGTGAAGAAGTCCTAACGAATAGTCCTTAAATTCGTTATCCTTTAGTTTTTCAAAGTATTCCACAGCAGGCGTAATATCAAGTGTTTCATTTTCCTCCACCAAGGGACATACGATATACCCTTGCCTGCCGTCGTTTAAAAATTTCTTAATATAATTATAAATCCTTGGTCTGTAAGAAGTATCAACTAAGTATGTATCAATCTTCTGTCTTCCCTTGGGGTATTCGTCAATTATACTTATATCAAGGTCACCGTAAATAATAAGCCCTAATGTTCTCGGTATCGGTGTTGCCGACATAACAAGTGTATGCGGATTTTCGCCCTTTGATGAAAGCTTTCCGCGTTGCGCTACACCAAAGCGGTGCTGTTCGTCGGTAATAACAAG
>CAZNTP010000150.1:0-2356 GCA_964575985.1 uncultured Ruminococcus sp.
ATAAGCTCAACCGCGCACTTTATAAGGCTTTGCAGGCAAGCGGAATGAAGCTTCAGAACTACGGCACAGTACTTGCTACTATTGCTGACTGCGATAAGGAAGAGGCTCTGCCTCTTATCCGCCGTTTCTATAACCTTGGCTTTAATATTGAGGCTACTATAGGTACTGCCGAATTCCTAAAGAAAAACGGTATTCGTACCCACGTTTTAAAGAAAATCG
This sequence comes from uncultured Ruminococcus sp., assembly GCA_964575985.1. Classification (GTDB taxonomy): domain Bacteria; phylum Bacillota; class Clostridia; order Oscillospirales; family Acutalibacteraceae; genus UBA737. Next base: position 220 of record CAZNTP010000150.1, read on the forward strand.
GTGATGACAGCGAGGAAATTCCCGAGGCTATCCGTCAAGGACATATTGCGTATATTATCAACACCCGTGATATTAATTCCGCAGGTCCTGTGACCGACGGCTTTGAAATCCGCCGCTGTGCTACAGAAAATAATGTAACACTCTTTACTTCTCTTGATACCGTTAAGGTTTTACTTGACGTTCTTGACGAAACCACAATTACAATTTCCACAATTGATGCGTAACTTATAAATTTCCGCTTTGCCTCCCGTCTTAGAGGGAGGTGCCGAGGAACGAGGCGGAGGGAGAGAAAAACTATGATGAAACAAGGAATTTATAAAATTCTTTATAATTTTGAGCTGGCGCCCTCAGTTTTCAGAATGGTGCTCGAGGGTGACACCTCGGCACTGCTAAGCCCCGGTCAGTTCGTAAATATTAAAATTGACGGACTGTATCTCAGACGTCCCATTTCGGTTTGCGATTATGATGAAAAAACAATCGTGCTTATCTACAAGGTAGTAGGCGAAGGTACCGAAAAAATGGCTAAAATGCAGGCTGGTGAGGAGCTTGACCTGCTGGTAGGGCTCGGCAACGGCTTTAATGCCGAAAACGATTGCAAAAATCCGCTTGTTATCGGTGGCGGTGTAGGTATTCCGCCCCTTTACAATCTTTGCAAAGAGCTTATCAAATTTGGCAAAAAGCCAACCGTTATTTTAGGCTTTAACACCAAAGAAGAAATCTTTTATGAAGATGTCTTTAAGCTTTTAGGTATAGACGTATATGTCACTACTGTTGACGGTACATACGGCACTAAGGGCTTTGTTACTGATGTAATGAAGAATTTAGAATATGACTATTTCTACACCTGCGGACCAATGCCAATGTTCAAGGCTATTGAAAGCATTGCTAAAACCAGCGGTCAGTATAGCTTTGAAGAAAGAATGGGCTGTGGCTTTGGCGCTTGTATGGGTTGCACCTGCAAGACCAAATACGGCAACAAACGTATCTGCAAGGACGGTCCCGTTTTGGAAAGGGAGGAAATAGTATGGTAAACACAAAGGTTACTTTATCGGGAATAGAGCTCGATAACCCGATTATCCCCGCCAGCGGCACATTTGGCTTTGGCTACGAATTTGCGCAGTATTACGATATTAATATGCTTGGTACATTTTCCTTTAAGGGTACTACTAAGGATGCTCGCTTTGGCAACCCCACACCCCGAATTGCCGAAACTCCTAACGGAATGCTCAATTCCGTAGGACTTCAAAACCCCGGTGTAGAAAAGGTTATCGAGGAAGAACTACCACGCCTTAAAACCGTATTCAAAAAGCCCGTTATGGCAAATGTCAGCGGCTTTGCGGTTGAGGATTATGCCTACACCTGCGAAAAACTTGACGCTGAGGAGCAGATAGGTTGGTTTGAGGTGAACATTTCCTGCCCCAATGTTCACGGCGGCGGTCTCGCTTTCGGCACAAGCGCTAAAAATGCCGAAGCGGTTACCAAAGCGGTCAAAAAGGTGACAAATAAACCCGTTTATATTAAACTTTCCCCCAATGTCACCGATATCACCGAGATTGCAAAGGCTTGCGAGGCAGCAGGCGCAGACGGTGTAAGCCTTATAAATACACTGCTTGGAATGAGAATAGATTTGAAAACTAAAAAACCGATACTTGCCAACAAAATGGGTGGGTTTTCGGGTCCTGCAATAAAGCCTGTGGCACTCAGAATGGTATATCAGGTTTATGATGCAGTTAAAATCCCGATTATCGGTATGGGCGGAGTTCAGACCGCCGAAGATGTTATCGAGATGATGCTTGCAGGCGCTACCGCTGTTCAGGTTGGAGCGGCAAATTTGGTTGAACCCTTTGCCTGCAAAAATATCATTGAAGATTTACCCCGAGTTATGGAAAAATACGGAATCAATAATTTATCAGATATAATAGGAGGAGCACACAATGGGTAAGGATGTAATTATTGCTTGCGATTTTGCGAGCAAGGAACAGGTTATAAATTTTCTTGATAAGTTCACAGGTAAAAAGCCTTTCGTTAAAATCGGTATGGAACTTTTCTATGCAGAAGGTCCCGAAATCGTAAGAGAAATTAAGGCAAGAGGTCACAAGATTTTCCTCGACCTCAAACTTCACGATATCCCGAACAC
>CAZNTP010000150.1:2366-2592 GCA_964575985.1 uncultured Ruminococcus sp.
CAATTCTCAGCCAGCTTGACGTTGATATGACAAACCTGCACGCAGCAGGCACTATCTCTATGATGGAAGCCGCACTTGAAGGACTTACCCGTCCTGACGGCACCCGTCCTCTACTTATCGCGGTTACTCAGTTAACATCTACCGACCAGGAAAGAATGGAAAACGATTTGCTTATAAAAGAGCCGATTGACAAGGTAGTTATGCACTATGCTCACAATGCGATGGT
>CAZNTP010000151.1:0-2587 GCA_964575985.1 uncultured Ruminococcus sp.
ATATGGAGCTTTCTACTGCAGATCGTATGATGATTCAGGTGCCTATGTTCCACTGTTTTGGAATGGTGCTTTCTATGACTGCATCTATGACACACGGTACTACTATGTATCCTATGCCTTATTTCTCACCAAAGCCATCTCTTGCCTGCGTTCATAACGAGCATATAACCGCATTTAACGGCGTGCCTACTATGTTTATTGCTATGATGCAGCACGCGGATTTCCAGAAAACCGATTTTTCTTATATGCGTGTTGGTATTATGGCGGGCGCTAACTGTCCTGCAGACCTTATGAAAAAGGCTACCGAGGTTATGAATATGAAGGAAATCGTATCGGTTTACGGTCAGACCGAGGCAAGCCCCGGCTGTACAATGAGCAGTTATTACGATTCCTTAGAGGTGCGTACCGAAACGGTAGGTAGCGCATTTGCCAATGTTGAGTGTAAAATTGTAAATCCTGAAACAGGGGAGGACTGCGCAGACGACGAAAACGGTGAGTTTGTAGCGCGCGGATATAATATAATGAAAGGCTATTATAAAATGCCTAAGGCCACTGCAGAGGCTATCGACGAAAACGGCTGGCTTCATACAGGTGACCTTGCCTGCAGAGATGCTGACGGTAACTACCGCATTACAGGTCGCTTAAAGGATATGATTATCCGCGGCGGTGAAAACATCTATCCTAAGGAAATTGAGGAGTTTATTTACACCTGTCCTAAGGTTAGCGATGTGCAGGTTATCGGTGTGCCTGATGAGCAGTACGGCGAGGAGATTATGGCTTGTATTATACTCAAAAAGGGCGAAGAAATGACTGCCGACGAAATGAAGCAGTATATTGCGGCTCATATGGCTCGCCATAAGGTTCCGCGTTATATTGACTTTGTTGATAAATTCCCGATGAATGCGGCAGGTAAAATACTTAAATATAAGATGCGAGAGGCGGCCGCAGAAAAGTTAGGACTGAAAAAATAAATGGTAAACGGTATATATACTATTGATGCTCATTGCCATATTTATCCAGAAAAAATAGCCTCTAAGGCAGTTGCGGGCACTGATAATTTTTATGGCGAAAGCTCTGTGGGAAAGGGTACTGTGACCGACCTTATAGAGCGTGGTAGCAAAGTCGGAATTGACCATTATATAGTGCAGTCTGTGGCTACTACACCAAAACAGGTGGCAAGCATTAATAATTTTATCGCGGCTAAGGTTGCCGCTAATTTGTCAAAGCTTACGGGACTTGGAACACTTCATCCCGAAAGTGAGGATATCAAGGGAGATGTTGAGCATCTCTTGTCATTAGGACTTAAAGGGGTTAAGCTTCACCCCGATATTCAAGGCTTTAAGATTGACGATTACAGATGTCTTAAAATATATGAGCTTTGCGAAGAAAAAGGATTGCCAATCCTTATGCACACGGGGGATAATCGCTATGATTATTCAAATCCTAACAGACTTTTACCCGTTCTTAATATTTACAAAAATCTGACTGTAATTGGGGCTCACTTGGGCGGTTGGTCTATTTGGGATGAGGCATGTGAAAAATATAAGGATTGCAAAAATTTTTATGTTGACTGCTCTTCAAGCTTTAATTATATAGATAAGACAGACGCAAAGCGGATAATACGCGCTTACGGAGCCGATAAGGTTTTGTTTGGAACAGATTATCCAATGTGGTCTAGTGAGAAAGAGCTCGAATATTTTTTCTCGCTCGGACTTGACGAACAGGAAATTATGAGTATACTAAATATAAACGCAAAAAAACTTTTTAATCTGGAGTGACCAATATGAAAATAGGTACTAAATGTGTTCAGGGTGGCTATACCCCCAGTAACGGTGAGCCGAGACAAATTCCTATTATCCAGAGCACAACCTTTAAATATGCTACAAGTGAAGATATGGGCAAGCTTTTTGACCTTGAGGCTAGCGGATATTTCTATTCAAGACTTCAAAATCCTACCTGCGATACGGTAGCGGCAAAAATCTGCGAGCTTGAGGGCGGTACTGCCGCAATGCTGACTTCATCGGGTCAGGCGGCTTCGTTCTATTCAATTTTTAATATTGCTTCCTGCGGAGACCATATTGTTTCTTCCTCTACTATTTACGGCGGAACATATAATCTTTTTGCAGTTACTATGAAGAGAATGGGCATAGAGTTCACTTTTGTTTCTCCCGATTGTAGTGAGGAAGAGCTTAATGCCGCTTTCAAGGAAAACACTAAGGCAGTATTCGGTGAGACTATTGCAAATCCCGCACTTAATGTACTTGATATCGAAAAATTCGCAAATGCGGCTCACGCCCACGGTGTGCCACTTATTATTGACAATACCTTTGCAACACCTGTAAACTGCAGACCTTTTGAATGGGGCGCCGATATTGTAACCCATTCAACCACAAAGTATATGGACGGTCACGGCTCAGGGGTCGGCGGTTGTATTGTTGATTCGGGTAAATTTGATTGGACTAAGTATCCCGATAAATTTCCGGGGCTTTGCACACCTGATGAGAGCTATCACGGTGTTACCTATACCGAGCGTTTTGGTCTTGCCGGCGCTTATATTACCAAGGCTACCGCACAGCTAATGCGTGAC
>CAZNTP010000152.1:0-2513 GCA_964575985.1 uncultured Ruminococcus sp.
CCCGGACACCTTGATTAAAAGTCAAGTGCTCTGCCAACGTAGCTAATGAATCAAATGCTACCTTTAATTTGACAGCTTAACTATTATATCAAGAGTGTTCCCACTTGTCAACAAAAACTTTCATTTTTTAGGAAAAAATTTTCAAAAATACTATGATAAGCGCCGACTGTATAAGAACTATAAGCGGTAGACCTATCATGAATTTGCCGTGTTTGGTTTTGTGACGGATAATTTTCATTGTAAAATACATAAAAACACTGCCGCCAATTACACTTATAAGCATTAAGCTTTTTTCGCTAACACGCCTACCGCCCCTAATAGCACTTATTTTATCAATAATACAAATGAGTGATGCCAATACATTGATTATTATTAAATAATAGATCAGAATTTCAAAAATCATATTTTACGTTCCTTTATTTTTTTCTATTCTAACATTTTTAGATTGCTTTTTCAATTTGTTTTTTAAGCTTAACGATTATCCGCTTTTCGAGTCTTGAAATATATGACTGCGAAATGCCCAATGTATCTGCCACTTCTTTTTGGGTGTATTCCTCGTAACCGTTCATTCCAAACCGCATTTCCATTATCTGTTTTTCTCTGAATGGCAACTGATTTACAAAGTCATTTAATTGACTGCGTTCGTCCTCAAGCTCAACCTCTCTGCCGATTTCGTCGCCGTCACTGCCGAGCACATCTGACAGCAAAAGCTCGTTGCCGTCCCAATCAATATTCAGTGGCTCATCAATAGAAATTTCATTTTTGTGGGTTGAAATCTTTCTTAAATACATTAATATTTCATTTTCAATGCAACGCGAAGCGTAGGTTGCAAGCTTAATGTTTCGGTCACTGCAAAATGTGTTTACCGCTTTAATTAAACCAATTGTACCGATAGAAATTAAATCCTCAATACTTACACCTACAGAATCAAATTTTCTTGCTATGTATACAACTAGTCTTAAATTATGTACTATAAGCTTATCCCTTGAATTGTCGGTATTTTCTGAGAGCAAATCCCGTTCCTCATCAGCAGAGAGGGGAGGCGGCAATATTTCGGGTCCGTTTATGTAAAAGGTAGGTTTTACTAACCCCAATTTTATCATTAATTTGAAAAAAAGATTTGAAAATTTCATAAAAATACCGCCTTAATTAAAAATTTTTGGGTTTACTATAGCTTCATAGTCGTCATTAATAGCCTCGGCCGAAATGGCAAGTATAGGCTTTTCTAAAGTGATTTTTTGAGTCTCGTTTTTTATGTAAGCTTTATCGCACCTATAACCGTCCAGTGTATTGCTTCCTGTAACGGTAGAGCAGGGGATAATTCTGTATCGCTTTTTTAAATCGTCGTCTGTTTCTACAGTTTTATTACCGAAAAGCAGATAATAAATACTTTGGTCTGCAATTATTATTTCGGATTTACCAAAAATATCCTCAAGTGAGTTGCCGGTATCAATTATAGCATCAAAATTAGCAGAATTTTCGTCTGCGAATAGGGTGATTTTGCATCTTTCGGCAGTTTTAGAGGCTTTCGAGAAAATATTGAATGCTAAAGTGAAAGCAAAATAAAAAAACACTGTAAAAGCGATTAAAAAAATCGGTGAAATATTAAAGTAAACCACCGAATTATTTATTACCATTCCGTTGGGCTTAAAAATGTGCCAGATAGCTATCATAATTCCGGCATACAAACAAGTGGCGCCAAATACCGCGAGAACGGCTTTTAAATACTTCTTAATACTTTTATAACCAAATCCAATAAAAGCCATTAGAGCGCAAATTAAAAGCTTATAAAGTAAATCTGCCGTTTTTGTTACATAAGGTATAAATATGTAAAGTGAGCTAATAGCACCAAAAACAGAAGAGAGAATAATTCTATAGGTTTTTATATTAGCGCTTAGTATTACTTTTACAGTTGAAAGCAATAAGTAGTTTACTAAAAAATTTAGTAAAATCAGTATATCGGCATACACGACCATAAAATCACCTAATGCTATTATACACTTTAAATACTGCAAAAAATGTCAGTTTTACAAGCATAAAAAAATTAGGCTCTACAATAAATGTTCGGGGAACAAAGCAGAGCCTAAGGAACAAATCAGTAAATCTATTCTCAAAAAATTTTATATCCAATTATACTAAATGAATATTTAGTATAATTAAGGGGAGTGGGAAATTCAGAAAATTGCTGTTATTAGCTTTTATGGGCTAAACACAGAGTTTATTGTACTTTTCAGGAATTAGATAAATTAGTTATATATAATACAATTAATAGTCAGTTCTTCTTAAGAATTGATTTTTAAACCGCTTGATAAAACTAAAAAATTATTTTCATTAATACCTAAATGATTTATTATAATACAAAATATTATTGTATAACTTTTATATAACTTATTAACTTTAAAAATTTCATCCTCTCGGTTTTTTTCGCGCAATACTTATATTATTTTAAAAATTTCTATTCGATGAGATTTTTTAGAATTTTTAAAAACTTATCTAATCTTAAGAAAAAAAGT
>CAZNTP010000153.1:0-1278 GCA_964575985.1 uncultured Ruminococcus sp.
CTTTCAAAATTTACACTTCCGTCCTCATACATAGGGGTAACAAGAGCCGTTGCGGCACCTTTAAAAATAGATTGCTTCATAAAGAACAACTCCTAACGGAAATATTTTATTAAATTTTAGTCCATAAAGCCCTTAGCACAAAGTAACTCTGCAAGAAGTACAGCACCGCCTGCGGCACCGCGAAGGGTATTATGAGAAAGACAAACAAACTTATAGTCATACTGTGTATCCTCACGAAGTCTGCCTGCGTGGATAGCCATACCGCCCTCTAAATCACGGCAGAGATTGGTTTGTGGCATATTATCCTCTTCATAGTAGTGGATAAACTGTTTGGGTGCGTGGGGAAGCTCCAATTCCTGAGGAACGCCTGCAAAGTTTTTCCAAGCATCCAAAATTTCCTCTCTAGAGGGCTTATTCTTGAATGATACAAATACAGCAGCCATATGTCCGTCAGAAACGGGAACACGAAGGCACTGTGCGGTGAATTTAGGTGAAGTGGCGGGAACAATTTCGCCATTCTTAATTTCACCCCAGATTTTAAGAGGCTCTTTTTCACTCTTTTCCTCTTCGCCTCCAATAAAGGGGATTACATTATCAATCATTTCGGGCCAACGCTCAAAGGTTTTACCTGCGCCCGAAATTGCCTGATAAGTACAAACAAGACATTTTTCTACACCGAATTTATCAAGGGGATAGAGTGCGGGAACATAGCTCTGTAATGAGCAGTTTGATTTCACTGCAATAAAGCCTTTCTTAGTACCAAGGCGCTTTCTTTGTGCTTCGATAACATCTGTGTGCTGAGGGTTGATTTCAGGAATAATCATAGGAACATCGGGGGTAAAGCGGTGAGCGCTGTTGTTTGAAACCACGGGGCACTCATACTTTGCATACTTTTCCTCTAAAGCCTTGATTTCATCCTTCTTCATATTGACAGCACAGAAAACAAAATCAACTGCGCCAACAATTTTTTCAATATCCTTTTCAGCATCAAGAACAACCATATCAGCAAGGTTTGCAGGAATTTCCTCTTTCATAGCCCAACGGCTGCCGATAGCATCCTTATAAGATTTGCCTGCAGAAGATGCACTTGCGGCAAGTGCGGTAACATTAAACCACGGATGGTCACATAAAAGTAAAGAGAAGCGCTGACCTACCATACCTGTGGCACCAATTATACCAACATTGTATTTTTTCATTTTTATCACATTCCTTTTTAAAAATTACTTGATATATAAATCAAGTTGCAATATAATATTTCTATCAATTAAATATAACATT
>CAZNTP010000153.1:1288-2466 GCA_964575985.1 uncultured Ruminococcus sp.
AATTATTTTATGCAAAAAGTTATTAAAAAATATCTAAGGTTATTGGTGAAAATGAAGACTAGCGACTTTTTTTATGATTTACCCGAAGAATTAATTGCCCAAACTCCGCTCGAAAAACGTGATAATTCACGTTTGCTTGTTTTAAATAAAGAAAACGGTGAGGTTTTACATAAGCACTTTTTCGATTTGTTGGATTATTTAAAATCGGGCGATTGTTTGGTTTTAAATAACACAAGAGTATTGCCTGCGCGTATTTACGGAACACGCGAGGACACAGGCGCTATAGTTGAGTTTGTGTTATTAAAACAAAAAGAAATAAATGTTTGGGAATGTCTGGCAGGACCTGGTAAAAAAGCAAAGACCGATTACCGTTTTAAATTTTCCGAGCGTTTATCCGCCGTTGTAAAAGAAGTTTTGCCCGACGGCAACCGTATTCTAGAGTTTTTCCCCGACGGTGAGTTTTTTGACTGCCTTGACGAAGTAGGTCAAATGCCACTGCCACCATATATTAAGGAAAAACTAAATGATAACGAGCGCTATCAAACGGTTTATTCAAAAGAGTTGGGCTCGGCGGCGGCACCCACAGCGGGACTGCATTTTACACCCGAAATACTTGAAAAAATTAGGCAAAAGGGCGTAAAAATAGCTTATGTTACACTGCACGTGGGTCTTGGTACATTCAGACCTGTTAAGGTTGACGACGTGACTCAGCACAAAATGCATTCAGAGCATTACTTAGTCTCAAAAGAAACTGCGGATTTAATTAATTCCACTAAAGCAGAGGGCGGCAGAGTGATTTGTGTTGGCACAACAAGCTGCAGAACGGTTGAAAGCGTTGCGCAAAAATACGGCGAAATTAAGGAATGTTCGGGTGATACAGAAATCTTTATTTACCCAGGTTTCAAATTTAAGTGTATGGACGGACTTATAACCAATTTCCATCTGCCCGAAAGCACCTTGATTATGTTGGTTTCTGCCTTTGCAGGATATGATAATGTAATGAGCGCTTACAAAACTGCGGTTGAGGAAAAATACCGTTTCTTTAGTTTCGGCGATTGTATGCTCATTCTATGACCGATAAATTCATTTACCAAGCGGTATTTTAAGATTACCGTTTGGTAATTTTTTTAATTTTACCGATGTTTACGGGATATAGGATTTAATTGTGCATACACTAT
>CAZNTP010000154.1:0-2446 GCA_964575985.1 uncultured Ruminococcus sp.
GCCGCTGTAGATGTGAAGTCTTGTAAGAGCCTTACGACCGATTGTAGTATCAGGAACCATACCCTTAACTGCAAGCTCCATAGCAAGCTCGGGACGGGTCTTCATAAGGGTTGCATACTTAACCTCTTTAAGACCGCCGATATAGCCTGTATGACGACGATAAAATTTCTTTTCAAGCTTCTTTCCTGTTAAAACTGCCTTGTCAGCGTTGATAACAACAACATGGTCACCGCAGTCTACATGGGGTGTGAATTCGGGCTTTAATTTGCCGCGAAGAATATCAGCAACCTTAGTAGCAGTACGACCGAGCGGTCTGTCAGCCGCATCGATTATATACCATTTACGCTGAATTTCAGCAGGCTTTGCCATAAATGTTGACATAATTCTAATCCTCCGTATAGTTTTTAAGTAATGCGCAGAGCATAAGTTCTACGCTGTCAGCCTGACTATAATACCACACCCAAAAGGACTTGTCAACACAAATTTTCAAAAAAATTAATTTAGATTTTAAAATCTCTCGTTTTCTTCTGTTTTCTCGTTTTTTCTCTTGTTTGCTCACTTTCGATTTTTAATTTTTAAACTCAAATTTCCTGATAGAAATTGCATTTGTATGCGGAATTGGCTTCCACTCTACCTTTGCGAATAGTGCTATGACCAAAGAAATTTTTCCTATTATATCAAAAAGCGGAAAAGTAAAAGCATACCAAAGCTTTTTATACCACTTTATATGTATAATTCGTTTATGCTCTACAATAAATATATAAATTGCTGTTATTACACCGCTGAAATATGAGCATACCGTCCACCCAAAAGCAAAAAGCATTAACCAAAAAACTGCTGTAGGCTTATTATCAAGCTGTGGCTTTATTCCAATAAAATACAATATATTTCTCAAAAATTCGGGGGCATAATTTTCACCGAATACTTTACCAGTCCCTATAATTAAAGCTATTCTCAAAGTATAAACTATTATTTTTCTTAAAACAGAAAGCAAGGATTTTGGTAAGACAACTGTTAGCATATCAAAGCTCATAAACCGCAAACGGATATTATTTATAAATCTTTTAAATAGTGTTAGGTTTTCTTTAGATGCCATTGTTTCACAATTTGTGGCATCCTTAGTATAGAAAATATTCCAGAACAGCTTTGGACCAGTTTCGATAAGCGCTTGTAGATGTCCCTTTGACCATCTTATTCTCTGCCGCATTGCTATTTTTATATCGGTGGGTTGTTCATCATAGAAAATTGCTTCGTTATTATATGAAATTTTATATCCCTGTGCCACTGCATCGGCACAAAAAGCGCGGTCTTCGGTAAGGCTTGTATAATTCCAACCGTTTTCTATAAGCTCATTTGCGAATAAAAAACCTGTTCCCTGAATTCTTGTAGCCAAATGAAACAGAGAGCGTGCGCGGTGCTCATTTCTGATAGTCCGCAACCAGTGTATTGCATAAGATCCAGAAATCCAATTATCGTCAAAATTCTTTGCATTACGGTATGAGGTTATTATTTTTTCACCCGCATCAAATGCCTCATTCATGCGGCTTATATAGTCCTTTTTAAGTAAATTGTCGGCATCAAATATAAAATAGCCCTCAAAGCTTTTTATCCCGTAATCCTCGCGTATACGCTCAACCAAATACTGCAAAGCATACCCTTTGGTGCGATGCTCGGTATCAAAGCGTTCATAACAAACGGCACCCGCCTTCCTTGCAAAAACAGCAGTATTATCAGTACAATTATCTGCCACAACAAAAATTTCAACTAATTCTTCTGGGTAATCCTGATTTTTAATGCTTTCAATTAAATTTTCGATTACAGTCTCTTCGTTTCGCGCCGCCACCAACACAGCATATTTGTGATTGGATTTTGCCGCCGAAAACCTACGGGTTGCAAAAAGACCGGTTATTTTATAAACGGTTCTATACTTATATAAAAAAGAAATAAAATTCCAAATACTATTAATAACCTTAATAATCCACGCTATTATATTCATTTACATCACCTATTTTAAACTGCCTTACTAATATAGTGTATCATTGCATTTATTAAGAAGCTATCACGCAATTTATTAAATTTTTATTAAAGCTTTAATAAATTGCATTTTGATTATACTATACAGCAATGTATTTTGCAATATATTTTTAATTGCATTTTTGCTTGTATAAAATCGCAATAAAATGCACTAAACTTTATATTACAGAGGTGATTAAATGTTTGAAGTGAAAAAGAATACAAATTCTAACAAAACTATTCGTATGCCCGATGAATTGATTGAACAATTACAAGCCTTGGCAGATAAAAACGATATTTCCTTTAATCAATTAGTGGTTCAATGCTGTGAATACGCACTAAAGCATATAAATAAATTATAATTTTTCACAGCTAATAAATATTTGATATAAGCGCAAAAATTGCCCGTTGCGTTGCAACGGGCAATTTTTAT
>CAZNTP010000155.1:0-2435 GCA_964575985.1 uncultured Ruminococcus sp.
GACTTTTTCGACAGTCTGACAGGTTGGCAATGCCAACCTGTTTTCGTTATATAAAATAATAGTTCGTATCCCACGCGGGTAAAGAACTGAAATGCCGCATATAAATTTTATAATCACACCTTATATTATATACAGCCTTTGGCAATGTGATTAAATCCTCAGTTCTGTGGTAGCAGGAAACAAGCATTTTAGGTTTATCCCTTAAAATAGTATTTTCTGCCCCCTTTATTACCCTTAATTCCTCACCCTCAACATCCATTTTAATATATGTGATGTTATCCTTTTGCGCAATTTTATCAACAGTCAAAAATTCTATCTCAGTTTTGCCGCCCAAAACACCCGAATTTCTGCCCCCACGCATACCGAAAAGGGATTTTTGGCAAGCGTCGGACACCGCCGCATTAATTGCGGTTACATTTTTAAGACTTTCGGTATTAATAATCAGCTTTTTATAGCTTTTAAGGTCGGGCTCGCAGGCGATAATTTTTTTATATTCCCCCACTCTGCCGACAAAATCTGCCACAGTGTCCCCCGTATAAGCCCCCAAATCCAAAAATGTTTCATTTTTGCTTAAATTCAAAAAGCTTTGGTATGGCTCGTCGGGTGACACCTCACAGTCGAACAAATAGTCGATCCTGCCGCTTATTTTATATTTTATTGTGTTTTCAAAGGTTTTTCGGGATATATCATCAGCCAAATGCTCAAAAACAAAGTCAAACGCTTCCCTATTCTGCTCATAATAAGCCTTTGTAAAAAGCTGGCTTTCTATAACAGGAACGTCCGGCGTGTACAGCTCCTGTTCAGAGGCTATTCGCTTTACATTCTCAATTACCTCAGGTCTTTCACTGCCAAAGCAGAGCAAGACTATCATTTCGCCGAATTTTTCTTTAAGCGCACTGTAGGATGTAATCTTATGCCCATGGAAAAGCTTATCCCTTACAAAGCCGTCACTTGCGAAAACACCCTCGAATTCTATACCGTACTGCTCTAAAACCCTTATTATTTTATCCGCGCCGTTACCCATACCGTATAATACGATTGGTTTTTCTGCGGTTTTTAAATACTGCCAAAGCTCGCGTTCCATAATTCACATCCCTTTACTAAATAAAGTATAACCTCTTTTTTGTGTCGATACAAGTAGAAAAGAGTAGAAAAAAACATATTTTTTCAAAAAAATTATAATTTTTTATTGACTGGAATAAAAAATAGTAGTATTCTTTTAAATATAGATTTATTGGAGGTAATTTTAATGTTTAAATCAGCATACTTACAAAGAGTATATGACGATGTTGCAGCTAAGAATGCAACCGAGCCCGAATTTCTTCAAACTGTTAAAGAGGTTTTAGAATCCTTAGAGCCTGTTATTGAGCAGGAGCCTAAGTTTGAGAAATACGGCGTTATTGAAAGAATGGTTGAGCCCGAGCGTTTAATCAGCTTCAGAGTTTCTTGGGTAGACGATAACGGCAAGGTACAGGTTAACCGCGGCTACAGAGTACAGTTTAACTCTGCTATCGGTCCTTACAAGGGCGGTATCAGACTACACCCCTCTGTTAACGCTTCAATTATGAAGTTCTTAGGCTTTGAGCAGACCTTCAAGAACAGCCTTACAGGTCTCCCCATGGGCGGCGGTAAGGGCGGTTCCGACTTTGACCCCCGTGGCAAGAGCGAGGGCGAGGTTATGCGCTTCTGCCAAAGCTTTATGACCGAGCTCTCGAAGCACATCGGTCCTGATACCGACGTCCCCGCAGGCGATATCGGTGTTGGCGCTCGCGAGGTTGGCTTTATGTTCGGTCAGTATAAGAGACTCCGCAACGAATTTACAGGTGTGCTTACCGGTAAGGGCCGCTCCTTCGGCGGTTCGCTTATCCGTCCCGAAGCTACAGGCTTTGGCGCTGTTTACTATACAGTTGAAATGCTCAAAACCTTTGGTGAGGACATTAAGGGCAAAACCTTTGCAGTATCAGGCTTCGGTAACGTTGCTTGGGGCACTGTTAAGAAGGTTAACGAGCTTGGCGGTAAGGTAGTTACCATTTCCGGTCCTGACGGTTACATATACGATGCTGACGGTATCTGCACCGATGAAAAGATTGACTACCTACTCGAAATGCGTGCTTCAGGTCACGATAAGGTTAAGGATTATGCTGACAAGTTCGGTGTTCCTTACTTTGAGGGTAAGCGTCCTTGGGAGACAAAGGTTGATGTTGTTATGCCCTGCGCTACTCAGAACGAGGTTGGCATCGAGGATGCTAAAAATATCGTAGCAAACGGTGTTAAATACTATGTTGAGGTTGCTAATATGCCTACTACCGAAGAAGCTATGACCTACCTCAAGGAAAACGGATTAGTTATTGCTCCCTCTAAGGCTGTTAATGCCGGCGGTGTTGCAGTTTCAGGTCTTGAAATGAGCCAGAACTCAATGCGTTACAGCTGGACTG
>CAZNTP010000156.1:0-2317 GCA_964575985.1 uncultured Ruminococcus sp.
ACCAAAGGAGTAGAGAAATGAGTAAAGAAATTCCGATTTTCTTTTCAACCGATGATAACTACATACCTTACTTGGATGTTGCAATTAATTCGCTAATTGCGAACGCCTCCAAGGATTACGACTATAGGATTATTGTATTGAATACAGGTCTCAATCCTAATAATATTGCAAAGGTTAAGCTGAACGAGTGTAACGGCTTTACTATTGATTTTATTGATATTTCTGAAAACGTCAAAGACATAAAGTCTCGCTTTAAGAACGTATATCACTTTTCAATTGTAACCTATTACCGCTTGTTTATTGCTTCACTTTTTCCGCAGTATGATAAAATTTTATATCTCGATTGCGACCTTATTGTGCTAGGTGATATATCGGAGCTTTACAATACCGAACTGGGGGACAACATATTGGGTGCAGCTTCCGATCAATTTGTGTGCAATACAAGAGAATTCAGAACTTATGCCGAAAAGGCGATTGGCGTTAATGCAGATACGTATTTTAATGCGGGCGTTTTGGTTATCAGTTTAGAGCAATTCAGAAAAAACGATATTGAAAACAAATTTATAAATCTTATAACGGAACACGACTTTGACCTGCTTGACCCTGACCAAGCATATTTAAATTATCTTTGCTTTGGGAAAACACATATTCTGCCGAGCGGTTGGAATAAATCTCCTACAGAGCTTGTGTGCGAAGGTAATAAAAATATTGTTCACTATAACCTTTATAAAAAGCCCTGGCAGTATGATGATATAATAGACGGAGAATGTTTTTGGGAATATGCCAAACGTTCCCCGTTTCACAAATTGATACTCGACAGAAAAGCAAAGTTTGGCGAAAAAGAGAAAACTGCGGGCGATACCATGGCAAAGGAGATTCTTTTACACGCAAACAGAATCGTTATATCAGATAATACCTTTACTAAAATACTTGGCGTAAGAGGATAAAAACATGGAAAAATCAACTCACAAATTAGAACTTATCAAAAGAATCGCAGAACTTGAAAAACAGGAACTGTGGCACCTTGACGTTGAGGATGATCCCGAAACCTATCCGCTTATGCCGGATAAAATAGATTATCTGAACGAGAAATTTTCAAATAAAATAAAGAATAAGATAGCTAATATATTTGGTGCAAGGTTTTTTGATAAAATGATCGCCGACAGACAGCTCATTATAAAAGAGGTTCGTGGTATTGAAAATTTTACCGCAGTTAAGGGCGGCAAAATCATTACTTGTAATCATTTCAGCATCACCGACAACTATGCTGTATGGGTTGCACTTCGTGATTATATGAACGGCAAAATGCTTTACAAGGTTATTCGTGAAGGAAACTATACCAATCCGCCGAAGCCTTTTGGACTTTTTATGAAGCATTGCAACACGTTGCCACTGTCAAGTCAAAAAGCAACGATGGTGAAGTTTATGAAGGCATTTGCAGAGCTTTTAAAGCGTGGCGAAACGATCCTCATATATCCTGAACAAGGTATGTGGTGGAATTATAAAAAGCCTCGACCGATGCAAGACGGTGCATTTTCCCTTGCGGTAAGAAATAACGCACCGATTGTGCCAATATTCATCACAATGGAAGACAGCGACCATCTTGACGGAGACGGATTTCCTGTTCAGGAATACACGCTTCACATATTACCGGCTATCTATCCCGATAAAACCCTTTCTCGTAGCGAAGCAAAAAACGATATGAAAAACAAAAATTACAATGTTTGGGTTAAAACCTATGAGGAATTCTACAAAAAGCCTTTGGAGTACGGTGCGTTATGAAACTTTATCTAACAGTAATCGGCATAGCAATGCTTATCATATCAGTGATAAACATAATATTTGGTACTGCCGCTTGGTATAATATAATCATTTTAGTAGTTGTGTGTACGGCATTGCAATTTGCACTTGACGGGCTTATCGCCATTATAATAAACAAGATGCCGGATAAGCTTTTCAGCGCAGATAATCCTTTATACAGCGTATCAGAGTTTGAAAAGACACTTTATAAAAAACTAAAGGTGCGCAGTTGGAAGAACAAAGTGTGGGAGCTTGGCGGCCTGGGTGGCTTTAGCAAAAAAAATTTGGCAAACCCTAATAGTCCTGAGTATATAGAAAAATTTATTATTGAGTGTAATAAAGGTGTACTCACTCATAGATTGTCTTACCCTATAGGTTTTTTGCCAATGCTCCTTATACCTAACGTGTGTGCTTTTTCTGTTGCTCTTCCCGTTGCAGTAGTTAATCTGTTTTTAAATATATTGCCGACGTTAGTGTTGCGATATAATATACCTAAACTTCAATCAATGTTAAAAAG
>CAZNTP010000157.1:0-2304 GCA_964575985.1 uncultured Ruminococcus sp.
GATTTTAACTCTTTTGCAGGCATTGTAATATCAATGGTTTCTTCCTTTAACTTAGCCTCGATAGCGGCATTTTTAAGTTGTTCCTTTTTCTCGCCTATAAGTACTTCAAGTTCTTGTTTAGCCTCGTTAACCAAAGCACCCATTTTGGGGCGTTCTTCGGGCGAGAGTGAACCCATCTGTTTTAAAATGGCGGTAAGTTCGCCTTTTTTACCTAAATATTTTACCCTGATTTCTTCAATCTGGGCTTCATTTTCAGCATTTTTTATGGCTTCTTTTGCGGTAATGCTGATAGAATTCAAGGTTTCTTTCATTAGTTACTACTCCTTTTTACAAAAAAATAAGCTCCGCCTGTAATATAACAGGACGAAGCAAAAACATCTCCGTGGTACCACCCGTACTTTAAGCTCAAAGAGCAAACACTCTTGCAACCTTTAACGGAGTCACCCGTCAGCGCCTACTAAAATTTCAACACCGCTGCTCAAAAGGGAACTTGGGCAAACACTTTTCTTACATCCGCTTTCAGCCTATGGCGGACACTCTCTAAAAGCAGTTATTTGCTTACTTTTCTTTGTCATCGCATTTATCCTTAACATTCTACCACTTAAAGACAATTTTTGCAAGTGTTTTTTGCTATATATTTTTTATTGTTAATAACAGATTTATATAGTATAATAAAAACAGAAAAGGGGTATTGCTATGGCTTTTGAAAATATTAAAAAGAATTTCGGCTTTGGGTGTATGCGTTTGCCTATGAAAGACGGCGAAGTTGACTATAACGAGTTTAACCGTATGATAGATGCCTTTTTAGATGCAGGCTTTAACTATTTCGATACGGCTCACGGATATATTGACGGAAAGAGCGAAAAGGCTATCAGAGACTGTCTTGCTACAAGGTATGAACGCGAAGCCTATATTTTGGCAAATAAGTTATCGGCTTGGTTTTTTGAAAGGGAGGACGAAATTCTCCCTCTTTTTGAAAGCCAATTAAAGCTTTGCGGAGTGGAGTATTTTGATTTTTATCTATTCCACTGCCTTAACAGAGAGAATTATCCCAAGCATAAAAAATGCAATTCCTTTGAGATTGTAAAAAAACTTAAAGAAGAGGGTAAGATAAGACACATAGCAATGTCTTTTCACGATACTGCCGATATTTTAGATATGATATTAACCGAGCAACCCTCTATTGAGGCTGTTCAGTTACAAATAAACTATCTTGATTACGACGACCCGAATGTACAAAGCAAAGCTTGCTATGATGTGGCAGTAAAGCATGGCAAAAAGGTAATTGTTATGGAGCCCGTAAAGGGCGGAACACTTGTGAATTTGCCTGACAAGGCGGCCGCTGTTTTAGACGGACTCGGTGGCGGAAGCTATGCTTCCTATGCGCTACGCTATGCGGCAAGCTACAGCGAGGTATTTATGGTTCTTTCGGGCATGGGTAATATGGATATGATGAATGATAATATAGGTAGTATGAGCAATTTTATACCCCTCAATAATACCGAGCTTGAGGCTACCGACCGTGTGCGCGAAATTATACGGGAGGTGAGGCAGATACCCTGCACTAAGTGCAATTACTGTGCTGAGGTCTGCCCGAAAAATATTCCTATATCCGAAATATTTTCGGTGTATAATGGTTATTTATCTGCCAAATTGTCACGCGGGGAGGCAAAATCCAAGCTCCCAAGCGGTAGCAAAGCTAGCGACTGTATAAAATGCGGTAAATGCGAAAATATTTGCCCCCAAGTTATTAAAATCAGAGACTATTTGGAAAAAGTATCAAAGAGTTTAAAGTAGAGAGAGTAACCCTAAATTATAATTTAAAAAATCAGCCCGAGTGAACTCGGGCTGAAATTATTATTTAATCATACCTGTTGAGGTTTCTTTTTGGATAACGTCGTGAGCGCCGCCCTCGATAATACTTGTAACAGAAACAAGGGTAAGCTTAGCCTTCTGCTGAAGCTCGGGGATAGTAAGGGCACCGCAGTTGCACATTGTAGACTTAACCTTGCTAAGTGACAGGTTTACATTATCCTTTAAAGTACCCGCGTAGGGAACATAGGAGTCAACACCCTCTTCAAAGGAAAGCTTCTTATCACCGCCGAGGTCGTATCTCTGCCAGTTGCGCGCACGGTTGGAGCCTTCTCCCCAATATTCCTTATAGTAGTTACCGTTAATAGTAATCTTATTTGTGGGGCTTTCGTCAAAGCGGGCAAAGTAGCGGCCCAGCATCATAAAGTCAGCACCCATAGCAAGAGCTAAGGTCATATGGTGGTCGTGAACGATACCGCCGTCAGAGCAAAC
>CAZNTP010000158.1:0-2283 GCA_964575985.1 uncultured Ruminococcus sp.
AAAATTTATAACCCCAAACCTCGCTTGAGATTTGGGGTTATTCGACAGTCTGAAATCGGCTCTTTTGAGCCGATTTTTTTAACTTTTTAATGCATCAAGAATTTCTGCACCGGAAGAGAGAACCATATCAGGTTTATCCTCCGAAGCTTCTAAAATTTCATAAGTAGTTTCGCCGCTCATTACAAGAATACTAACAGTTCCTGCGTTTATACCGCTTTTAATATCTGTGTAAATTCGGTCGCCGATAACTGCGGTCTCACTCTTTTTACAGCCCGTCTTTTCCATAGCAAGCTGTGGCATTAAAGCCTCAGGCTTGCCGATAAACACAGGTCTTTTACCTGTTGCGTTATAAAGCATATCGCAAACACTGCCGCAATCGGGTACAGAGCCAAACTCGGTAGGACAAACGTAATCAGGGTTGGTTGCAATGTAAGGAAGCTCCCTTGTGCAAAGCATAAAGGAAATATCGTGAAGCTTTTTAAAATTAAGCTCGGTATCATTGCCCATAACAATACAGTCAACCTCGTCGAGATTTTCTGTAACGGTAAAGCCCTCACCGATAAGCTCATCCTTTAAAGATTTAGTTCCGCAAACATAAAGTCTGGCATTGGGATGATTATTTTTAAGATAAAAGGATGTAGCCTGAGAAGATGTAATAAAATCCTCATACTCTGATTTAATACCAAGCTTTTCAAGCTTTTTAATATAGTCGGCAACACTTTTAGAAGAGTTGTTTGTCATAAACATATATCTTCCGCCTGTTTCCTTGATTTTTTCAAGCAACTCCACCGTAAAATCATATAGTTTGTCACCTAAATAAAGCGTGCCGTCCATATCAAACAAATAAAGCTTTAAGCCCTTAATTACCGAAACATTATCCATTAGTTTTCACTCCTAATCTATATACCAAAGCTCAGGCTTGCCTGTAGATACCGCAAAAGCACCAAGACTAAGTGCTGTCGTAACATCTGCCTTAGTTTCAATAAGCCCGCCCGAAATCAGCGGCACATTTTCCTTTGAAAAGCGTTCGATTATTTTTCCTATTACACCGGGCATTATTTCAATAAAATCGGGTGAGCTGTTAAGAAGCATATCACTAATGCTTTCAACACCCTGTGAATCAAGGGCGAAAAAGCGCTGAACAGTTGCAAGACCGTGCTCCCTTGCCGCCTTTATGAGCATTGCTTTTGTACTTATAATACCGTCTGCACCGTTACGTGCCAAGAACTCAACACCCGCTTTATCCTTGCCGATACCATCAGCCAAATCAATATGTACAAATATCTTTTTATCCGCATTATGCGCTGCCTCAATATTCTCTTTAAGGGTAAGTATGCTTGAACCTAAAAGGAATATGACATCAACAGGAGACTTTAATGCCTTTTCCAAATGCCTTTCATTAACCGCCGCGATAATAGGTGAAACTTCGAGAGATTCATAAAGCTCGGTCTTAGTCACTTTCCACACCTCACAAAAATTAAAAAATAATAGCAAAAGAATACTAGGGGCGCATTCTTTTGCTATACTCTCATTCTCTTTAATTATTATATAACATAATCTTAGCGTTGTCAATATGCCAAAATCAGTGAAAAAGCACTGAAAATTTTAAAAATCTATGCTTTTCCTACAGAACCGAAAAGCTCCATCTTTTCCTTAACGGTAGCCTTAATAGCGGCTGTACCGTCTGCCAAAAGCTTTCTTGGGTCAAAGCCCTTGCCCTCAAGATCCTTGCCGGCTTCTATATACTTACGTGTAGCCTCAGCAAATGCCAACTGACACTCGGTGTTAACATTAATCTTGGAAACACCTAAAGAAATAGCCTTTTTAATCATATCAGCAGGGATACCTGTACCACCGTGAAGAACGAGAGGCATTGTGCCGGTAAGCTTCTGAATATCATCAAGAGTATCAAAGCTGAGACCTGCCCAATTCTCAGGATACTTACCGTGAATGTTACCGATACCTGCGGCTAACATTGTAACACCTAAGTCTGCAATCATTTTGCACTCGTTGGGGTCTGCAACCTCACCGCTACCGATAACGCCGTCTTCCTCACCGCCGATAGCGCCAACCTCTGCTTCAAGAGAAAGTCCCTTTTCAGCGCAAACACCAACGAGCTCCTTTGTCTTTGCGATATTCTCCTCAATAGGATAGTGGGAACCGTCAAACATCACAGAAGAAAAGCCAGCATCGATACACTTGTAGCAAGCGTCGTATGAACCGTGGTCAAGGTGAAGAGCAACAGGAACTGTGATGTTCAGTTCCTCAAGCATACCGTTTACC
>CAZNTP010000159.1:0-2180 GCA_964575985.1 uncultured Ruminococcus sp.
ACCATAAAACGCAGAAAAAGCCCAGTGAAAACTGGACTTTTTCGACAGTCTGAAACCGACCAACAGGTCGGTTTTTTTGTTTTAGGCGGGAGTAATTGTATAATCATATTAGATCTAGTGTTAATTGAAGAAGTCCAATCATAAATTAAATTGGGTAAATAAAGTGTTAATTTTCGTCTTTTTCCCTTTGCAGAATGGCTTTTTTATGTTATAATAAAAATATATAAAAATTTCGAGGCAGGTGAAGCAAATTGAAAGAATTGTGGGCGAAGATTCGCGAGGCATTGGTTTCGGCATTGCCGATTACACTTATAGTTTATCTTGCGGCGCTACTTCCCGGCTTTTCCTTCAATAGATGGGAGTTAATTAGCTTTACGGTGGGTGCTGTATTGCTGATTTTGGGTATCGGCTTTTTCAATCTTGGCGCTGATATCGCTATGACTCCAATGGGCATACACGTGGGCGCAGGACTTTCCCGACAGAAGAAGATAGGTCTTTTGTTGGCGGTATGCTTTGTGCTTGGTATGCTTATTACTATTGCTGAGCCTGACCTGCAGGTGCTTGCCAATCAGGTAAGCTCGGTCATGAACGGAAAGCTTTTAATATATACAGTAGGCTTTGGTGTTGGTACGTTTTTAATAATCGCTATTTTGCGCATTATATTTAAGCGGCGGCTTTCCAATATTTTAATGCTTTTTTATATGCTTTTGTTTGCCTTGTCATTAATACTGTCGGTAAATGAGAATATTGATTTGCTTCCCATGGCATTTGACTCGGGCGGTGTAACCACAGGTCCTATTACAGTTCCGTTTATTATGGCGCTTGGTGTGGGTATATCGAGTGTTCTGGGTGACAGACGCAGTCAGGAAAACAGCTTCGGTCTGGTAGCTCTTTGCTCAATAGGCCCTATTCTGGCTGTTCTGGTACTTGGAATATTTGCCCGAAACGATTTAAGCTACACAGTAAGTTACGGCTCGGTAGATAAGGATATCCTGGGTGCGTACCTTGAAAATGCCGTCCATGTAGCTAAAGAGGTAGCTATTGCTTTAGGGCTTATTGTAGTTTTCTTCCTGCTGTGTCAGATTTTCTTTCTAAAGCTTCAGAAAAGGCAACTGCTTAAAATCGGTGTTGGGGTTGGGTTTACATATCTGGGCCTTGTTATGTTTTTGACAGGCGTTAATGTAGGCTATATGCCCATAGGCTATAAAATGGGCTTGCAGATATCCTTGTTACATCCAATACTTCTTGTGGGGCTTGGTCTTGTAATGGGTATTCTGGTTGTTATGGCAGAGCCTGCAATCCATGTGCTTAACGCTCAGGTTGAGGATGTAACCGGCGGTTATGTCAATAAAAAATCAATGATGATAGGTCTTTGCGCAGGCGTCGGCGCCGCTATCGCTTTGAGTGTGATACGAATTATTTTCGACTTTTCCTTGGTATATTACATTATTCCGGGTTATTTTATCTCGTTGGCGCTTTCCCTTTTTGTTCCGCCTGTATATACCGCCATTGCCTTTGACTCGGGAGGTGTGGCGAGCGGACCTATGACCTCGGGCTTTATTCTGCCCTTTGCTATTGGTGTATGTGTAGCCCTGCAGGGTGAAAATGCGGTGCTCAGAGACGGCTTTGGTGTAGTGGCATTGGTTGCTATGGCACCGCTTATTACAATACAGCTATTAGGCTTTAAGGCTATTGTTTCCAACAAGGTTAAGGAAAGACGCGCAATGAAGCGAATCCTGGAGGCAGACGATGAACACATCATTAATTTTATGTAAGGAGATAGGCTATGGCAAATATAATTAATGAATCGGCTATTAAGAAGCTAAAGTTGGTAATCACCGTGGTAGACCGCGCCAAAGCAGAGTTCTATCTCGATGTGTTCAGCCAGTTTGAAGTGAATTTTCAAATGGTTACAGGCGGCAGGGGTACGGCTCATTCTGAAATAGTGGAGATGCTGGGACTTAATATCCACAAGGCTGTGATTATGAGTGTTGTTCGTGAGGATATGGTCGACCCGATTATGAAGTGTCTTGAAGATAAGTTCGAAACCATACGAAAAGGCAAGGGTATTGCAATTGCAGTACCGCTGACGGGGGTTATCGGTGTAAATATGTATCAGTTCCTTAGCAACAACAAGCAAGGCAGGGAGGATTAATTATGACTACAAATAATCATGAAGT
>CAZNTP010000160.1:0-2121 GCA_964575985.1 uncultured Ruminococcus sp.
GTCGTTGACACACGCCCCTCAAACGTGCCTGTCTGCCTATTCCAGCACACTCGCATTTCTATTTACTTTTTTATTGCGCCTAAGTATTATACCAAAACGCATTAGCAATGTCAACAATTAATTTTGAAATTTTAGAAAATTGTTCCGAGGCTGTTATTTTTCAAGCCTCGGAACTTAAAACTTTATATTAGATTTTATTTCGCAATCGTTATTTTCATAAATACTGCAAATAATTTTTTGAATTTTGAGCGCCTCTTCACCGCTTATTTCGAGGGGGATTTCACCCGTTAGTGCCTTATAAAAACGGTCTATCTGGACTGCGTGCTGAAGCCCCCAATATTCCTTACCGCCTTTATAGGTCACTATTTTTTGCGGTTTGTTGGTTTCTCTTTCAGTAGTACCGTCAGAATAGGTGATTTCGGCCTCTGTATAAGAAAGCCTGGCGGTACCGTTTTCGCAATAAAGCCTTATTTCAATAGGCTCGTTAATTAAATAGTTATTCATTGCAAAAAATGAAAGCAGGGCGCCGTTTTGATACTTAATAAGCCCCTCGGCGCTATCCTCAACCGACATAATCTTATGGTTGCGATTATGGAGTGACGACTGTATTTCTATGGGGGTGCTGTCAATAAACCAATTTGCAAGGTCAAGGGAATGTATTGCCTGGTCGATTATAACACCGCCGCCCTCTTTATCCCAAGTGCCTTTCCAGTCGGAGTCGCTGTAATAATCGTCCGACCGAGACCATGTAAGAGTAGTTCTGCCGCACAAAACTCTGCCGAGTCTGCCGTCAAGTATACGCTTTTTCACAAGCTGAGAGGGAGTATTATAGCGGCACTGAAAAACAACGCCGTAATAAAGCCCTTTTTGCTTTGCGATGTTTACAGCCTCAACCGCATCCTCAAACTTTATGCTCATCGGCTTTTCTGAAAGCACATTTATACCGTACAGGAAAGCCTTTTTTGCCACAACGGTATGAAGATAATGGGGAAGACAGATATGCACGGTATGGGGAGCCTCTTTTTCAAAAAGCTCGGTATAATCGGTATAAGCCTTGACAGAATATTTTTTCGCTGTAGCGGTTGCCCTATCTTCTTTAATATCGCAGACAGCGACTAAATCCACAGTATCAAGCGCTACTATGGCATCAATATGCCTTTCGGAAATTTTGCCGCAGCCTATGACTGCGGCTTTAAACTTTTTCATAAATTATTTTACCACGCTAACCCACTCAAGCGGTGTTTCCTTTGCAATAATACAGGTTTCACGAATAGCCATGATAGCGATTGTTTCAGCGGGGGCTATGGGTGTTTTACCTGAGCGGAACATTTCGAGTATAGCCATAATCTCAAATTTGAAGAAATCGTCATTAATTTTAATGGTTTCATTCTTTTTTTCGTGATTGATTCTTAATGTATAACCCCACTCGTTTTTGAGAAAAGCCATGCTTGCTGTTCTGCCGTCAGTAAATATAAACTGCCAAGCGGGGCACATATCGTTACCAAGGTACATAACCTTTTCTACATCACTTCCCATAAGAGCCACAATAGGCTCTATTTGGTGGATAAGGTAATTATTAAGGTCTGAGCCACAGCCCATACTGATAACGGTGTTAACGTCCGACTTATCAACTGCGCCTAAAATCTCGGAAAATCTTAGTGCTGACGAAGAAAAGCAGGGCGAGCCGCTTTTTTCTGCAATAGCAAAGATTTTCTCAGCCTCAGCCTTACTGTCGGCAAAGGTTTTGTCAATAAAGACAGGTTTGCCCGATTCAAGAGCTAATTTTGACAGTTCATAGTGCATTTCGCAGTTATCCGGGGAAAGAACTATAAGGCAATCACTCTTTTCGACAATTTCTTCCATAGAGGAGAGAAGCTCAATGCCCTGTTTTTCTGCCCATTCTTCATTGGTAATAAGACCGGGTATTGTAGGCTCGATATGACCGTAGGCATATTTTACCTCAAACTCACCGTCGCTATAGTCCTTAATCCACTTGGGATAATTGTCAGCATGCCATTCGTTAAGATAATAATCTATAAAACCAACTATTTTCATCTTTTTCTCCTCTTAAGCAGAGGAGGAGTATTCGAACCCGATTTTTACGGGACGATTTTCACCTCT
>CAZNTP010000161.1:0-2102 GCA_964575985.1 uncultured Ruminococcus sp.
GAGCTTATCGTCATAGCCGATAGCTTCACCTGTAGACTTCATTTCGGGTGAGAGGTAGGCATCAAGTCCGCGGATTTTGTTGAATGAGAATACCGGTACCTTTACATAGTAACGTTTTTTCTCGTCGGGATAAATATCGAAAATGCCCTGCTCTTTAAGGCTCTTGCCGAGAATTACTTCGGTAGCAATATCTGCAAGGCTGTAGCCGGTAGCTTTTGAAAGGAAAGGCACTGTACGTGAAGAACGTGGGTTAACCTCAATAATGAAGACATTATCATCCTTATCAACAATAAACTGAATGTTGTAAAGACCTACGATACCGATACCAAGACCTAATTTTTTAGCGTACTGCAAAATAATGCCCTTTACCTTATCGGAAATGCTGAATGTGGGATAAACGCTTATTGAGTCGCCCGAGTGGATACCTGTACGCTCTACAAGCTCCATAATACCGGGAACGAAAACATCCTTGCCGTCACAGATAGCGTCAACCTCTACCTCTTTACCGGAGATATATTTATCTACAAGAACGGGCTTGTCCTCGTCAATTTCAACGGCGGTTTTAAGGTAGTGGCGAAGCTGTGCCTCGTCGGCTACAATTTGCATAGCGCGTCCGCCCAAAACGAACGAGGGACGAACAAGTACAGGGTAGCCTATTTTAGCCGCGGCGGCAACACCTGCTTCAATATTTGTAACAGCGCTACCCTCGGGCTGAGGAATATTAAGGGATTTTAATACCTTTTCAAAGCTATCGCGGTTTTCGGCTCTCTCAATAGCCTCACAGTCGGTACCTATAATCTTAACACCGCGCTTCATAAGCGGCTCTGCAAGGTTTATTGCAGTCTGACCACCAAGAGAAGCTACTACACCCTCGGGGTTTTCAAAGTCAATTATATTCATAACATCCTCAGGGGTAAGCGGCTCGAAATAAAGCTTATCACTGCAGGTATAGTCGGTGGAAACGGTTTCGGGGTTGTTGTTTATGATGATTGCTTCATAACCCGAATTTTTAATGGTGGTAACAGCATGAACGGTTGAATAGTCAAACTCAACTCCCTGACCTATACGTATAGGTCCTGCGCCTAAAACTACAATCTTCTTTTTATCGGTTAAAACCGAAGCATTTTCGCCTGTGTAGGATGAGTAGAAATAGGGTATATAAGCACCTGTGTGGCAGGTGTCTACCATACGGAAGGAGGGTAAAAGCTTATTTTCTTTACGGAATTTGTAAACCTCAAGCTCGTCACAAGTCCACATTCTTGCAACATACTTATCCGAGAAGCCCATTTGCTTAGCACTTTCGAGTGTTGCAAGGTCGAAGGGATTTTCCTTAAGGCTTATTTCCATATCAATAATGCGTTTTATAGCTTCAAGGAAATATGCTGTAATTTTTGTGATTTTGTGAATTTCTTCTACGGTAGCGCCGCGGTATAAAAGCTCAGCAATAGCGAAAAGATTATCGTCTCTGAATTCGCCTATATATTCACGAAGCTCCTCATCGGTCATATTGTCAAATTTGTTGTGATAAAGATGATTTACACCGATTTCAAGAGAGCGGGTGCCTTTTAAAAGACTTTCTTCTAATGTAGAGCCGATACCCATAACCTCGCCGGTGGCTTTCATCTGTGTGCCGAGAATGTTAGAGGCGGCGGTGAATTTATCAAATGGGAAACGGGGTAATTTTGTAATTACATAATCAAGCTTGGGCTCAAAAGCCGCATTTGTGTTGGCGATTTTTATATCCTCAAGTGCCATACCAACCGCAATTTTAGCAGTAACACGAGCAATAGGGTAACCGCTTGCCTTTGATGCCAAAGCAGAAGAACGGGAAACTCGGGGGTTAACCTCAATCAGATAATATTCGCTAGAGGTGGGGTTTAATGCAAACTGAACGTTACAACCGCCCTCAATCTTAAGCTCTTTAATAATTTTGATTGCGCTGTCATTAAGCATTTTAAGGTCGTGGTCGTTAAGGGTGAGAATTGGCGCTACAACCAAAGAGTCACCTGTATGAACACCAACGGGGTCAATGTTTTCCATACCGCAGATGGTGATTGCGTGGTCATTAGAGTCACGCATAACCTCAAACTCGATTTCCTTGT
>CAZNTP010000162.1:0-2096 GCA_964575985.1 uncultured Ruminococcus sp.
AGGCTCTTTGTCAATAGTTGGGGTAAAGAGTTAAAATGAAAAGTTTAGGAGCAGTCGCCGTCAGGCGGCTGCTTGTTGTTTTTGTGGTTGTTGATGGGAAAATATATGTAAAATACGGTTTCTGAATCTCTTGAAATTTCTGTACCCGTATGCATTTCGTTTTAAAACTTTAATCTTGTTGTTACAGCCTTCGGTAAAACCGTTAGTAATTGCAGTTGAAAATGAATTAATAATACCTGTATACCAATTCCGCATTGTTTCAGCACATTTCTCAAACTGCGGTATACCGCAGTTTTCTGCGTTTTCTATCCACTCGGTCATAGCTTTCTTTGCACTTTCAGCATCTTTGCAGTTTAATATCTCTAAAAATTGTTCTTTGTAAAAATATGCTCTGCTTATGTTTACGGAATAATAAAGCATAACATTAACTTGTTGTTTTTGTTCTTCTTCAAGACTATCGTATCGTTTTATGAGTAGAGATTTTGACCTCTTGAAATATTTACACAGTTCGGGACTAAGTTTCTTCTGTTCTTGCTTTCGTACATTTTCAAATGCCCATATAGCCTGTCTTATCCAATGGTATTTATCTACTACCTGTGTCGCATTTTTAAACCATACATCAGAAATATCTGCATAAGTACGCCACATATCACTAACAAAATAAGTTACGCTATTGCGTTTTTCTTTTGAGAATTGCTTGAAATATTTTGTTAAATAGGGTTTGTAGCGTTCGGGTAATATATCTAAAACTACTTTGTTTATAGGGTCAGTTAAAATACATTGGTATTTTTCTCCGTTTGTATTGCCTTTAAATTCATCAATAGATAATGCTGTAGGTAATTCAGCTTTAGGATAAGAGATAATGTCAAATATCCTAATCACAGTAGATACAGATAGGTTAACCTCTCTGGCAACACTTGTAAAGGAGCGTTCATCACGAAGCCTATCTATTACAAAAGCACATAGTCTATTAGTCATTCTGTGGTATTTAGGTAAAAAAGGATTACACTCAAAGAATCTCTTACCACAGCATTTGCAACGGTATCTTCGTTTTCGTAAAACAATACTTACAAGCTTTCCAAAAGCAGGTATATCCCTAATTACCTGTGTTCGGTAGTCGTGGACTATATCTGTTGCGGTACCGCAACAGATGCAAGAATGTTCTTTTCTTTCCATTTCTGCGAATACCCAGATACTTTTTTCGTTTTCTTCAATATTTGTTATATTTATTCCTTGCAATCCTATAAGTTTTTCTGTAAAATGTTTGTAGAGCATATTTGGTTCTCCGTTTATGGTTACTTGAACACTTTCCATTTTAACGGATTTCTTCCAAATATGCTCTACTTTTTTTATTTTTCCTTTGTAGGCTCTACTTGGTTACCCCAACATTTATTATAGAGCCTTTTTACTTGAAATAAAGAATGAATAATTTCGGTGTTCCGCGAGGCGGAACATTATGTTAATCTGTAATCAAAATGTTTGTTTTTGGAAGGAGCTCGTTTTCGCTTATTTCTGCGTAATAGGTATTGCGAACGCTGTCGAAGGTGAGGGGTAATTCCTTACCGTCAAAATAAATTTTGCGTTTGCCCTCTCCGCGGTTTTCGTATTTCACGCAAAGGTCACAGCCCTTTACTGTAAGGGTTATTTCTGCAGTTTTGCAGGGGAAATAGTCAGTAGGCGCAATCTTGAGCGAGGAAAGTGTAGGCTCAATACCGAAGCCACACTTTATAATCTCTTTTATAAGCACTGTACCGCTTCCTGTGTACCAATCGCCCATAGAATCGCCGTCTGCACTGTATTCTTCCGAATCGCAGTAGGAGTTAGGCATTACAAAGGTGGTGCGAGTAGCGTTATCGTGACTTATAACCATTGCCTTTTCAAGCAAACGCCAAGCGTCGCGCGAATAGCCCATAAGGAACAGCGCCATTATACCGAATGTTCCCGCGTGAACATAAGCACAGGAGTTTTCATATGTGCCGGGGGTTATGTAGCAAATTCTGCCTACCTTATCAACACCGTCTAGGAAAGGCTTGTCAAAGGTGCGAAGACCGCATTTAGAGTCGAGGGACAAAATATTTCTTGCAATATCGTCCTTA
>CAZNTP010000163.1:0-2077 GCA_964575985.1 uncultured Ruminococcus sp.
GGACGAAGATAAAGTGATGTACCCTCAGCAGACGGAGTCCAATCCTGCTCTAAATTTACAAATGTAGTTAAAATTTCCATTGCCATATCCTCGGGAATCTGAGGCAGGCAAAGACGCTCTGCCGAGCGGTTCATTCTGCGGATATTTTCAATAGGTCTGAAAAGCTGAACCTTACCGTCAGCGCGGCGGTAAGCCTTTAAGCCCTCGAAAATTTCGGAGCCGTAATGAAGAACGGTAGATGCCGGATGCAAAGAAATATTCTCAAAAGGAACAATTCTTTGATTGTACCAACCCTTTTCATTATTCCAATCCATCATAAA
Organism: uncultured Ruminococcus sp.; assembly: GCA_964575985.1. Classification (GTDB taxonomy): domain Bacteria; phylum Bacillota; class Clostridia; order Oscillospirales; family Acutalibacteraceae; genus UBA737. The sequence continues at coordinate 321 of CAZNTP010000163.1, forward strand.
CATATGGTCGGTGAATATTTTACCGAAGCCTAAAGTAGAGCTATCGGGCTTTTCCTTTAAAACTGAAGCTTTTGTAATTTTGATTTCCATTTATATTCACTCCTTAAAAGTGGAAAATTAGTTATCCTTACCTAAATTTAAAGCTTTTAGGTTGAAATCAAGCATATCCGCGTGACGTGCAGAAATAACCTTGCCAAGAGCCGCATTAATACTGTCAGCATTAAATTCACCGCTCTCGCCCAAAATCTTACCTACAATAATCATATTAGCCAAGGTGGGCATACCGTTTTCATTTGCAAGACCTGTAGCATTAATGTAATGAACAGTAACATCTGTACGCTTTACCTTACGCTCAATAAGGGTAGAATCAACATAAATTGTACCGCCTGATACAACCGAATCCTCATATTTATCGAGGGAAGGAAGATTCATAGCAATAAGCACATCGGGCTTAGAAACTATAGGTGAGCCTACGGGAGTATCACTTATAATTACAGAACAGCTAGCCGTACCGCCGCGCATTTCGGGACCGTAGGAAGGAAGCCAGCTTACCTGCTTATCCTCTGTAAGACCCTTGTATGCTAAGAATTTACCCGAAAAAAGTATACCCTGACCGCCAAAGCCTGCAAATAAATATTGTGTAGTAGCCATTTACTTCTCCTCGCTTTCAGCAGTTCTGTCCTTATAAACTCCCAAAGGATAATAAGGAATCATTTTTTCATCAATCCACTCAAGTGCCTTTTTAGGTGTCATACCCCAGTTTGTAGGACAGCTTGAAACAACCTCAACAAGTGAGAAGCCCTTGCCCTCTACTTGATTCTGGAATGCCTTTTTAATAGCCTTTTTAGCAGCTTTAACATTCTTTACGTTGTTAACAGCCACACGCTCTAAATACTCGGGACCGTCTAATTTTGAGAGCATTTCGCAAACCTTAACTGGATAACCGCAGTGGTTAACATCACGGCCATAGGGGGAAGTCTGTGTAACCTGACCGGGAAGTGATGTAGGCGCCATCTGACCGCCTGTCATACCGTAAATTGCATTGTTAATAAAAATAACGGTTATATTTTCGTTTCTTGCGGCAGAATGAACGGTCTCTGCCATACCGATGGATGCGAGGTCACCGTCACCCTGATATGTAAATACAATATTCTCAGGAAGTGCGCGCTTAACACCTGTAGCAACGGCAGGGGCGCGTCCGTGAGCCGCCTCAATCATATCACAGTTAAAATAGTCATAAGCCATAACAGAACAGCCAACGGGAGCAATACCAACGGTTTTGCCTTCAATTCCCAATTCATCAATAACCTCTGCTACCAAGCGGTGAACAATACCGTGGGTACAACCGGGGCAATAATGAAGCGGTACATCTGCTAAAGCATGGGGTTTATCAAATACTACCATTATTTTGCACCTCCGTTATTAGCTTCGAGTATAGCTTCAAGCACCTGCTCGGGTGACGGAATCATACCGCCTACACGGTTGCAAAGTGTTACGGGAACCTTACATTCGGAAGCCAACCTAATATCATCAATCATCTGACCCATAGAAAGCTCAACAGAAATAATCTGACCAACCTTATCAGCAGCCTTTTTGAAAGGAGCATTCGGGAAAGGCCAAAGTGTTATAGGACGGATAAGACCAACCTTAATGCCCTGTGCTCTTGCCTCGTTAATAGCATTTTTAGCAACACGGGCGGCAATACCGAAAGCGGCAATACAGATTTCAGCATCATCCATCATATATTCTTCATACAT
>CAZNTP010000164.1:0-1997 GCA_964575985.1 uncultured Ruminococcus sp.
ACATCTTCTTCCATCCGGACTGTACCGTCGGCTTTGGAATTTCACCAAATCAGCTGTCAAAAGACAGTTCGTGGGCTATACCACCGGTGAGGAATTGCACCTCGCCCTGAAGATTATAAATAAAGTATAAAGCTTTAATATTGTATTGTCAATAGTTATTTTATCATTTCTCTGAATTCTTCCTCGGTTATAACAGTAACACCGAGTTTATTGGCTTTATCAAGCTTACTGCCTGCCTCCTCGCCTGCTAAAACATAGTCAGTCTTTTTAGAAACCGAGGAAGAGGTTTTACCGCCAAAGCTTTCAATTATAGCCGAGGCTTCGCTACGGGTAAGGGTTGGAAGTGTACCCGTAAGCACAAAGGTTTTACCGCTAAAACGTGTATCTGTAACCTCTTTTAAAGATTTCATATTAAGACCTTTGGCTTTAAGTCTTTCTATCATTTCCTTAGTTTCAGTAAGAGAGAAGAATTCAGCCGCAGATTCAGCTAATATATGACCGAAACCGTCTATGCTTTCAAAATCGTCAACCGATGCTGTAAGAATAGCATCAATATCCCCAAAATGCTCGGACATCAGCTTTGCCGCCTTAGCACCGATATGTCTAATACCAAAAGCAAATAAAAGGCGTGATAGGTCGTTTTCCATTGAAGCTTCAATAGCGTTTTTTAAATTTGAAACGGTCTTTTTACCTGTTCTTTCAAGCTCTGCCACCTTGCTGTAATCAAGATTATAAAGGTCATCAATATTGTGGATAAGCTCAGCTTCAAGCAGTTGCTCTAAGACAGCCGGACCTAAGCCCTCAATATCCATTGCATCCCTTGAAGTAAAGTGAATAAGGTGTCGGAGTAGTTGCGCGGGACAGTCTGCATTAGTACAGCGTATTACTGCCTCGCCCTCTTCCCTGAATACAGGCGAATTGCAGGACGGACACCTATCGGGCATTTTGAAAACGGTAGAATTTTCGCAATGGTGTGACACAGAAAGCACCTCGGGAATTATATCTCCTGCCTTTCTTACAACAATAGTATCGCCTATACCTATACCCTTAGAGGATATAAAATCTTCATTGTGAAGTGTTGCACGGGATACCGATGTACCCGCAAGGGTTATTGACTCGAAAATAGCGGTAGGTGTCAGCGCACCCGTTCTGCCGACTGCCACCTCAATTTCCTTTAAAACCGTTTCCTTTTCTTCGGGTGGATATTTAAAGGCAACCGCCCATTTAGGATATTTAGAGGTACTGCCAAGCGCTTCGCGGTAGCTTAAATTATCAACCTTAACAACCGCACCGTCAATATCATAAGAAAGATTACCGCGTGAGCTTCCAATACGCTCTATTTCGGTTATAACCTCATCTATTGTTTTACAAGACTTATAGGTGGGCAAGGTATGAAAGCCTAAATTCTTTAAGAAATCAAGCGTTTCTATATGAGAGGTAAATTCCTTACCCTCAATATACTGAATGTTAAAAACAAAAATATCAAGCTCGCGCTCGGCTGTTATTTTGGGATTTTTCTGTCTGAGTGACCCAGCCGCCGCATTTCTTGGATTTTTAGCAGGTGCTTCACCCATAAGTTCTTGGCGACGAAGTAGCTTTAAAAAGCTTTCCTTAGGCATATAAACCTCGCCTCTGACACAAAGCTCACCCTCAAATTTAATAGCCTTAGGGATGCTCTTTATCTGCATAAGGTTGGCAGTAACATCCTCACCCGTCTCACCGTCACCACGGGTAGAGCCTCTGAAAAACAGACCGTCTCTATATTCAAGTGACACCGAAAGACCGTCAATTTTAGGCTCGACCGAAAATTCTGTACGGCTTAAATCTATTTTCTCTGCAAAGCTTCTGAATTCATCGAAAGAGAAAACATCCTGCAGACTTTCCATTTTAACCTTATGCTCAACCTCAGAGAACAGACGGCTTACCGCACCGCCTACATTCTGCGTTGGTGAGTCCTCGGTCTTAAACTGAGGAAATTCACTTTCCAGATTTTCGAG
>CAZNTP010000165.1:0-1967 GCA_964575985.1 uncultured Ruminococcus sp.
TTGACAAAATATATGGTTTAGTGGGATAATATAATAGATTTAATATAGATAACTTTTATTTGGTGATGTTAATGCGAGTTATTACGGGCTCTGCTAAGGGTAAGCGACTTATCACACCCGAAGGCAGAGATGTGCGGCCGACACCCGAAAAGGTTAAAGAGGGCCTTTTCAGTGCTTTGCAGTTTGACATTGAGGGCAGACGTGTGCTTGACTTGTTTACAGGTTCAGGTCAGTTGGGTATAGAGGCTTTAAGCCGAGGCGCCGCAACAGCTACCTTGGTTGATTCTTCTGCTATTTCTACAAAAATAGCAAAAACAAATATTTTAAATTGTGGCTTTGGGGACAGTACAAGGATTATTCAGTCGGATTTTTTAGCCTTTTGTGCTATGTGTACCGATACCTTTGATATTGTATTTCTTGACCCACCGTATAATGCGGGTTTGCTTATGCCTGCGGTTAAGGCGGTTTTACCGCTTGTTAGCGATTACGGGTTTATTGTTTGTGAGCATCCGCCCGAGGTTGAGGTTGAAGCCAGTGTGGGCGGCTTTTCGGTTTGGCGCAGCTACCGCTACGGCAAGGTGAATGTGACCATTTACAGAAGGAGTGAAGCTAATGAGGGATAGTGTAATTGCAATTTGTCCCGGTAGCTTTGACCCTGTAACCTACGGACATCTTGATATTATAACCAGAGCTTCTAAAATGTTTCATAAGGTTATAGTAGTTGTTGCAGGCAACACCTCTAAAAACTGCTCATTTACCCCTGAGGAAAGGGTAGAAATGATTAAGAAATGCATAGGCGATTTACCTAATGTTTCGGTTGATCACTATGGCGGCTTACTTGCCGACTATGCGGCTGAAAAGGGCGCTACCGCAATAATTAAGGGACTCAGAGCTATGTCTGATTTTGAATATGAGTTTCAGATGGCTCTCACCAATAAAAAATTAAATCCAAATGTTGAAACCCTGTTTTTGACAACATCGGCAGAGAATATGTATCTTAGCTCAAGTATGGTAAAGCAGATAGCACTTATGGGCGGAGATATCAGTAGCTTTGTTCCCGAAGTTATCAAGCAGGATATTATAAACAGAATAAAAAAATAACAAATCCGGTTTACCGGTTTTACGGAGGAAGAAAAAATGACACTTGACGAATTATTGGAACAGTTTGACGAGGTGCTTGACAGCGGCTTCAAAATTCCCGGCAAGAAAACAGTTGTAGATGTTGACAGATTAAGAGCAGTTGTTGACGATATTCGTCTTAACATTCCTGCCGAAATTAAGCAGGCAAAGGGCATTGTTGCTGACCGTGCCGATATTATCACAAACGCTAAGCGTGAGGCTGACGGTATTATCAGAAGCGCAGAGGAGCGCGCAAAGGCTATGACATCTCAGGAAGAGATTGTTAAGCTTTCTCAGCAGAAGGCTGCAGAAATTATTGCTACCGCTCAGGCTAAGAGCCGCGAAATGAGAAAGGCAGCTCAGGACTTTGTTGATGACATTATGCGCCGCGCTGACGAAGGCTTAACCGCTAACCTCGGTGAAGTTCGCAAAACAAGAGCCGCTTTAAAACAGCAGGTTCCTACTGTTAAGGAATAATATTTATCCGCCTATTTTAAGCACCCTCGCCCTTGAGGACGGGGGGCTTTTGGTTGAAAGGAGAAAATGAAGTGTATAACAGCATTTCGCCCAATCTTAACTTTGTTGAAGAAGAAAAGAAGATAGAAAAATTTTGGGAAGACGAAAAAATCTTTGAAAAAAGTATAGAATCCAGAGCTAAAGGAGAGCCTTATGTATTTTATGACGGTCCTCCTACAGCTAACGGTAAGCCACACATCGGCCACGTTCTTACCCGCGTTATTAAGGATATGATTCCGCGCTATAGAACTATGAAGGGCTATATGGTTCCCCGTAAAGCCGGTTGGGATACCCACGGTCTTCCTGTTGAGCTGGAGGTGGAGAAGCTTCTG
>CAZNTP010000166.1:0-1955 GCA_964575985.1 uncultured Ruminococcus sp.
CATCTTCATCAACCATATCTTTATCATAAATATCATCGTTATCATAAAGTTGTCCAACGCCATCCTGTGTATAATCGTTAATCTTAAATACTGCACCTTTTTCAAGAGATTCAGGCCTGTCTCCATAATACTGAGGACTACCGTCAAATTTTTTGTAAAGATTATTTAAAATACTTTTAGCATCGGTTTCGATAGCGTTTACTTCAAAGCCTTCTGCCTCTAAAACATCTATTGCATCTTCGTAATATACACCAAAAACATTTGGGATTTCGCTGCCTGTGACTTCATTCTTCTCTGTTGATTTACTTTCGGGATTAAGTAACATTATAAGTACAATCACGACAACGGCAACAACCCAAACAATTCTTCTTTTATACCATTTTTTATCTACATTATCTTTTTCTAAAAGCCAATCTAAGCCTTTTTGATACCACTTGTTATCCATTTTGAATCCTCCTATATAGTTTATGCTTTATTCTAATGGAAGCACATTTTTTATTGCAGGTAAAAATCATTTTACCATAGTAAATGACAGTCATATTAATCCATTAAGAGCACTCATTGCCAAATCATATTTGCCTCTTGTATAGAAATTAACGGTATATTTTTGATTATTTTTCATCTTAAACCACATCATGCCATCTGATAAAAATGTCTTGCCGTATTGCATAACATCATTAAAATCTATATGTAATTCAATTGCGTTTGTTTTTTTATCTAATACTTCTGCGTATGTGCGATGAACCACAAACAGTTTCTTTTGAAAAATTGAAGTTCCAATGCAAGGAATCGTGTCTACAATTATATCTTCGATTTGTTCCGTTTCTTCTTTTATAGATCCTATAAAATCATTCTGTATTGCATTTTCAGCTCCACAATAATCACAAATTGATACTTGAGCACCCTCTTTTAGAGAAAGAGGAGCCCCACATGATTCACATTTTAAAGACATCATTAATTAACACCTCAAAATTAAATCTCCCAAACAAGACAGATATTTATTCCTTTGGCTGAAATTGTAGGTGTAAAAGTATGAAGTCTCCATCCTTTCTTTGCACCCATATCAAGCAAAGGCTGAACCTTTTTAGGAATTAAATCTTGTGCATCGGTGAATACACCAGCCTTGATAACGATATTTTCCACTTTGTAGTTGTACATATTATTTTCCTCCTAATTGTCATTTTAAAGGCGAACCGCAATATTCGCATTCTCCTGTTTCACCCGAAATAGTATTGTTAGCGCCACAGCATGGACAAGCAACTATTTTGGTTTCAACATTGCCCGAAGCTATATTCGCCATATCTCCTGATTGTTCCTGAATAATGCTTGGTAAAACGATCTCTCTTGTACCTTCATTAATATAAGCATTTTTAAGATATCCTTTGTTTATCAACTTTTGAATATCGTTTTTAGCAACATCATAAGATTTTCCAATGGATGAAGCAATAACATCAATTTGTCTTTCATTGCCATTTATAATAACAGATAAATATTTTTTTACATCTTCAGCTTCTCTTTTGATTTTTTTAGAAACTTTCTGTAATACAAATCCGGCAATACCAAAAAACAATATCGCACCGATATCATCTGAACCAAAACCATCACTTATACAAACAAGAAATCCCAGCCCAGCCACACAATACGATGCAATACCGATACCGCCTATAAGTTTTCCTGCGCCCATAGCGGTTTTCTTGTCAACAGAAACACGCTTTATTATCAAAAATACACCTACCGGCCAGAAAAAACATAATGCCAAAATTATTACTGGCCATGAATACAACCCGCTGATTTTACCTTTTTCGTTCACTTTAAATTACCTCCTGAATTTTAATAATTTCCTCTTTTTGTGCTTTTGATTTTCAAAGAACGCAGTTTTATAGCATTTTTAATATCTAATATTTTTTGCGGAATACTTTCATCATTATCGGATAATAACTTGCGTAATTCCTCAA
>CAZNTP010000167.1:0-1906 GCA_964575985.1 uncultured Ruminococcus sp.
GGTTTGTGGTGCGATGATTGTGGTATATTTACCGACCATATGACAGGTGAGCCGATTTGTCCTATGATGAGCGGTACTATGATGTGTGATTTGTGCGGTAACTACGGACACGACGCGTCATCATGTCCAACGATGATGGGATAAATTTTAAAATTAATACATTAACTGCCTTTATGGAGTAAATCCATAAAGGCAGTTTTCTTAAAAATGCTTGACTTTTTGTGTATACATATTTATAATAAACGTGTACACAAATATGGTGATATTCTTGGAGGTGAAATATTTGTCGCCTGGTACTGGCAGACCGAAAGTTGAAAACCCAAAAAATATTCAATTAAAAATCAGAGCAGATAAGCAAACCATTAAAGACCTTGATTTTTGTTGTGAAAAAAAATCAATGACAAGAAGCGATGTAATTAGATTGGGTATTCAAAAGGTGAAACACGAGGTCGAAGAATAAAAGAAACAGCCGGAAATCACTTTGACGAGCAATCCGACTGTTCCTATAAACCGGCACACAGTATGAAACTATATGCGGTAAATCTATTATACCTCATAAATTTCTATACTGCAAGTGTAAAATATATGAAAGGATTTTTATGATGTATAAAATTAAAATAGAAAACATTGATAAGTTAAATGAATTGTTTAGGCAAATAAGAATGTTCGCATATCTAAGCAAGCTTTTAAATGAGTTTAAAGAAAATCATTTGAGTGAAGATGTACAAAATTTAGTTAGAGCTACAGAGTATTATTTAATAGAGAATAATTTTGATGTTGTAGAAAAGCTTAACGACTTAATATATTCGGATAATTTTTTATTAAAAGAATAAATGCTCTTGCTATTTGTTGGTAAACTTTGTTATAATAATTACAGTATATTGAAAACGAAGCAAGGCGGTGTGTGCTAATGGTAGGGGAAGTAAAAAATAAAATTTTAGATATTGATGCATATTTAAAACCCTTTGAAAAGGATATTGATATGCGCACAAGGCTGTATCTTGAAAAAAGGCAAGAGCTTTTAGCGGGTTATGATAGCATCACAGAGTTTGCAAACGGATATAAATATTTTGGGTTTCATACTACCTCTGACGGCTGGGTTTACAGAGAATGGGCGCCTGCGGCTGAAAGAATGTATCTGACAGGTGATTTTAACGGTTGGAATATAGAAAGTCACCCAATGACTAAGTGTGAAAACGGTGTGTTTGAAATTTATTTAAAGGGTAAAACTGCGCTCAAAAAGGGTGAAAAGGTGCAGGCAATTGTTGTAACGCCGTCAGGCGAGTATTTGCGCCGTATTCCGCTATATGCCACACGAGTTGTGCAAGACCCCCATACATATTTATGGTGTGCCGAAATTGAGGACACTTTTGCGGAATTTCCTTGGTCAGATAAGGGCTTTGAATCCCCAAAAACCCCATTCATTTATGAATGTCATATTGGTATGGCAGGGGAAGAGGGCAGAGTCAGCACCTATGATGAATTCCGCAAGAACATTTTACCACGTATCAAAAGCCTCGGCTACAACACTATACAAATAATGGCTATTATGGAGCATCCGTATTACGGCTCTTTCGGTTATCAGGTTTCTAACTTCTTTGCGGCATCCTCGCGTTACGGCAGTAGCCGAGACCTTAAAAAGCTTATTAATGCCGCGCACAAAATGGGTATTGCAGTACTGCTTGATGTTGTGCACTCCCACGCGGTTAAAAATACCAATGAGGGACTCAATGAGTTTGACGGTACTGTATATCAATTTTTCCATGAGGGCGAGAGAGGAAACCATAGCGCATGGGGAACGAAGCTTTTTAATTACGGAAAAAATGAGGTTTTACATTTTCTGCTATCAAACCTTAAATTCTGGATGGAGGTTTTCCATTTTGACGGCTTCCGTTTTGACGGTGTT
>CAZNTP010000168.1:0-1841 GCA_964575985.1 uncultured Ruminococcus sp.
AATTCACAGGACTCGCAAACCATTGTTTCGCTCTTTCCTGCAATACCGTTAGAATCAATAAGCGGCAATCTGCCGCCAATAACGGCAGTAGGCTCCATCTTGTTTAAAAGCAAAACCTGTGTTATCATAGAGGTAACGGTGGTTTTACCGTGTGTACCGCTGACACCTATAACATTATCATAATAACGGGTAAGTGCGCCCAAAAGGTGTGAACGCTCCATTGTAGGTATTCCCTTTTCGTTTGCCGCTACAATTTCGGGGTTATCTTTAGCTATTGCCGCAGAGTATACTACAAGCTCTGCCCCCTCTATATTTTCCTTGCTGTGCCCCATAAACACCTTTATGCCCATTCCCTTAATGCGCTTAAGTGGGTCACTTTCGTTATTATCCGAGCCTGTTAAAATGTAGCCCTTGCTATGCAGTATTTCTGCAAGCGGACACATACCGCTGCCGCCAATACCAATCATATGAACACGTTTTACATTAGAAATTATTTTATCCTCTGAGCGTAGCTGTTTCATTATCTGCACCTCACGATTTTTCTTCTTTTAATATATTACTACTTTTCAACCGAAAAATAAACACTTTTTTGTAAGGGAGTAAAAAATATGCTCAAAATCCCACCAAAAACCGAATATGTTATAGAACAATTAGAAAATAACGGCTTTGAAGCCTATATTGTTGGCGGATGCGTAAGGGATATGCTATTAGGCAAAGAGCCCTTTGATTTCGATGTTACCACCTCGGCTACTCCTGACGAGATAATAAGAATTTTTCCTAAAACAGTTCCCACAGGTATTAAGCACGGCACCGTTACGGTTATAGTTGATAAAGAGCCTATTGAGGTTACCACTTTCCGCACTGAGAGCGGCTACAGCGACAGCCGACACCCCGAAAGCGTTGAATTTGTAACCTCCTTAGCCGAGGACCTATCCCGACGCGATTTTACAGTAAATGCCATAGCTTATAACAATAAAAGCGGAATTATTGACTGCTTTGGCAGTATGCGTGACCTCGAAAGCCGTATTTTAAGGGCAGTGGGCGCGGCGTCCAAAAGATTTTCCGAGGATGCGCTTAGAATTCTGCGTCTTTTCCGCTTTGCCGCAACCCTTGGCTTTAGCTGTGAAGAAAGAACGCTTTCCGCCGCTTTATCTCAGGCGGACGGTCTTAAACAGATAAGCCGCGAGCGAATTGCAACAGAGCTTAAAAAGGCGGTTTTAGGCAAAAACACCAAAGCTTTAGCACCTTTAATAGAAAACGGTGCACTCGTCTTTCTGGGCATTAAAAATTGTCCCGATTTTAATATATTAGAAAGGCTTAACAAAAAGCCTCGGCTTGCCTTTTTTGCATTTTTATACCTTGCTGAGTGTGATGTTATTTCTGTATTAGAAAGCCTTAAAGAGTCAAATAGTATTAAAAGATATTCGGCAGATATGTTATCACTTTTATCCTTAGAATTGCCAAAGAGTAAAGCCGATATAAAAGAGCTTTTAGCAAGCTTTTCTTTAGAAATAATAACCGATTTTATAGAACTAAAAGAGGTCTTAACAGGCCAAAGCCTTGACGCTTTAAAAACCGACTTGACCGAAATTATAAATAGCAAAGAGCCATATCTTATATCCCACTTAAGCTTAGACGGTGAAGAACTCAAAAACATGGGTATATCAGGTAAAAAAATCGGCGAAACACTTGAGCTTTTAAGAAGGCATGTAATTGAAAACCCAAGCGAAAACACAAAGGAGAAGCTGTTACTTTTCCTTGCACAGTAAAAATTTTAAAAAGGTGCTGCATCTTAATATGATACAGCACCTCAGACTGTCGAAAAAGTCCAGTTTTCACTG
>CAZNTP010000169.1:0-1829 GCA_964575985.1 uncultured Ruminococcus sp.
TTGTTGCTGACGACCTCAAAGAAAAAGGTCTTGATATGTATGATATCAAGTTTGAATTCGGTTATGATGCTAACGGTGAGGTTATGCTCATTGATGAAATCGCATCGGGTAATATGCGTGTTTATAAAAATGGCGAATATATTGACCCTATGACACTTTCTAAGCTTTTCTTCACTAACTAATTTTTCATTGCAATAAATCAAAGGAGTAATTTATGGGCGGATTTTTTGGTGTAGTCAGTAAAAACGATGCTATTTCTGATGTATTCTTCGGTACTGACTACCATTCTCACTTAGGCACGCGCCGTGCCGGTATCGCGTCTTATGACAGCGAAATCGGTCTTCAAAGGGAAATTCACAATATTCAGAATTCACCTTTCAGAACAAAATTCGAAGATGTATTTGATGAAATGAAAGGCAATTCTGCAATAGGTTGTATCAGTGATTTTGACCCTCAACCGCTTCTTATTCGTTCAGATATTGGCACCTATGCTATCTGTGTTATTGGTCTTATTAATAACGCTGAGGAGCTTATAAAGAATTATTTATCCTCAACGGGAGGCCATTTTGGTGCTATGACGGGCGGTAAGGTTAATTCAACCGAACTTGTAGCGGCATTAATTAACCAAAAATCAAGTTTTGTAGAGGGCATAAAATTTGCACAGAATGCAATTGACGGTACTGCTTCAATTTTGATTCTTAAAAATGACGGCTCGCTTATAGCCGCACGCGATAAGGTGGGACGAATTCCTGTGCTTATCGGTAAGAATGAGGACGGCTACTGTGTTTCTTTTGAATCCTTTGCCTATTTAAAGCTTGGGTATGAAGATGAAAAGGAACTAGGTCCTGCAGAAATTGTCGAGCTTACTCCTGACAGTATAACTCAGCTTTCTGCCCCTGAGAAAAAGCTTAAAATCTGTTCTTTCCTTTGGAGCTATTACGGATACCCCACCTCTTGCTATGAAGGTATTAACGTTGAAGTAATGCGTTACCGAAACGGTCAGATTATGGCAAAACACGATAAAGAGGTCGGTGCCGCTCAGAATATTGATTATGTGGGCGGCGTTCCCGATTCGGGTACACCACATGCTATTGGCTATGCTAATGAAAGTGGTAAGCATTTCGCACGTGCTTTTATTAAATACACTCCTACATGGTCCAGAAGCTTTACTCCAACCAAACAAAATGAACGCAGTAAAATTGCTAAAATGAAGCAGATACCCGTGCACGATTTAATTGTTGATAAGAATTTATTATTTGTTGACGATTCAATTGTAAGGGGTACTCAGCTTAAAGAAACTGTGGATTTTCTTTATAATAACGGCGCTAAGTCGGTACATATGCGTTCTGCCTGTCCCCCGATTATGTACGGTTGTAAATACCTCAACTTCTCGCGCGCTACTGATGATATGGAGCTTATAGGCCGCCGTATTATTATGGAGCTTGAGGGCGAAGATGGCTTTAACTATATTGAAGAATACTGCGACTGCCATACCGAACGCGGTAAAAAATTACGTAAATTAATTTGCGATAAATTAGGCTTTGCTTCGCTTGAATTCCAGTCCCTTGAGGGAATTATTGAAGCTATCGGTCTACCCAAAGAAAACTTATGCACTTATTGCTGGAACGGCAAAGAATAAAAAGAAAAGGAATTATTAATATGAATAACTCTCAATCAAAGTCATACGCAGATGCCGGTGTTGATATTACCGCCGGTTATAAAGCTGTAGAACTTATGAAACAGCATATTAAAAGAACTCGTAATGAGGGCTGTCTTGACGATGTCGGCGGCTTTGGCGGTTGCTTTGGTCTGCCTACCGGTATGGAAGA
>CAZNTP010000170.1:0-1771 GCA_964575985.1 uncultured Ruminococcus sp.
AGATAATATCCTGCTGCCATTTCCATTCCCTCACGCTTTGCGGGTTTAAGGAATGTCCATTTAGACATAACATTATCTATAACCTCTGCCTTTTGTTCGGCGGTTATATTGTCATATCTCTGCTTTATTTCAAGCATTTCAAAGGTCTCGATTTCAGGACCGATTTCACGTTTTAATGAACTTCCGTCATAAAGGGTGCCGTAAAGATTCATATCCCTATAGCCTGCCATACCAACACGGGCAAAGCGAAGCTCTTTAGCAGCAGTAGCCGCTTTGGCATAGCTTGCAACCTTTTTAGAGTTGGAAGGAAGTCCAATAATATCGTAAACATATTTAAAGGTATAACCTAAATCACGGAAGGTTTTGCGAAGAGCAGTAGTACCTGCCTGATCTGCGGTAGTAACGATTCTGTCATCCTCACGCCAACCGCAAAGTCCCCATAAAACCATAGGAATATGACGGAATTTTTCTGTAACCTTTACTACTGCGTGGGTAGGAATCCAACCTGCAATGCAAACTACCATACAGTCAAAATCCTGACCCTCTAAAGCCTTATATGCTTTAGCAATATCCTTTTCCTCGTAATCATCGGTTACGGGATAAACACTAACAAGGTCAAGACCTTCTTTAATAAGGGATTCTTCGGCAGTTTTACACTTATTAACAATAATATCAATAGGTGTATTAACCTCGCCAAAGCCAACAAAAGCTATTTTGCTCATAATATCTTTTCCTCCGCATCTAAGAAATTTTTATAACATTCGGTATAATCTGTACTAGACGGCTCATATACCTTTTTGATTTTAACAATATCTTTGCAAACTGATTTTACATCACTGAAAATACCGACACCGACACCTGCAAGAATAGCCGAGCCAAGACAAGCGGTTTCGTTGTTTTCAAGAATAGCGATGTTTTTGTTTGTCATATCTGCCTTAATCTGACACCAAAGCGGGCTACTCGCTCCCCCACCCATTGACCGTATTTCATTACAGGTTACACCCAAATAATCGAGGTTTGCTTTAAGCATACACGCTACCGATTCAAGAATACTTCTAACAGCGTGTCCTCTTGTGTGCTCCATTGTGAGCCCCATAAAAGCACCCTTGGCATCGGGATTGTATTTAGGCATTGTTGAACCGCAAAGATATGGCAAAAATGCAAGTCCGTTACTACCTGCGGGAACATCCTTTGCAATGTCGTCCAACTCTTTGAAATTAAAATTTTCGCAGAAGTTGTTTTTAAACCATTTAAGCGCAATACCTGCCGTTGGAGTCCAGGAAAGCAAGCAATATTTTCCGTCATAATTTTTATGACAAGGAACAATACTTTCAGGGTTAAATTGGGGGACCGTTTCACTCGGAGCGAAAACAACCATAGTGGTACCTGTCATTTCGCTGACAACCGAAGAATCTGTGATACCTGCCCCTATAGCGCCTGCAATCTGGTCAATAGCGCTTGTAACTACCGATGCACCCTTATACTCTCCAACCTTTACGGCACTGTCGCAAAGTGTTGGTAACCACTCTTTTTTAGCACCGATGAAATCTAACATTTCATCCCACCAGCAGTCACCCTTTATATCAAAATATATCGTGGATGACTGCAAGGTTTTTTCAGTAACAAAGTTGCCCGTTAATTTATAAAGCAGATAATCCTCAAGCAAGAAAACCTTTTTAATTTTGCTATGTATTTCGGGCTTGTTTTCTTTTATCCATAAAAGCTTTGCCGCAGGCCATGTAGCCGTGATTTCAGGCTGACCTGTAACCTC
>CAZNTP010000171.1:0-1767 GCA_964575985.1 uncultured Ruminococcus sp.
CACCCAGAATTGTTATGGGGCTTTCCGACTGAGTCCTATTATATCACGCTCATCGCTTTTAAACTCTATTGCGGGGGAAACCACCGCATTTGCAAAGCCCGTTATTGGCACTAATGTGCCCGCCCCTGCCCTTTTTGCGATTTTGTCAAAAAGCTTTAGTCCTGTAAGCAGAGCGGCAATAAAAATAAGTGTTACAGGAACTAACATTTTAACAACCTTTTCTTCTAGACCTAACGATTTATAAAGCTCCATAAAAAGCTGACCTATAACACAAATAAAACCGCCCACACAGTATGCCCAAATAAAATCCTTCCATTTTGGTGACGGCGGGGACAGTTTTTTAGCGAGTTTTCCGTATTCTTCGTTCTTCATAATAGCCATAAAAATGCACTCCTTTGTTTTTATTTTTAAACCAAAGAAGTGCATTATTCGTTTTTATTTAATTTAAAAAATCTCGTGGGTCTAAACCGTAAAGCTGAACTACTTCCAATTTATCTGAGTGAAGTAAATCATAGCTTGTCACAATCTGGCCTCTGTCACTGTCAAGGTCGAAGCCAAAATTATTCCAAGCGTACCAAATAAGGTTTGTGCAATAAAAACCTATATTTTTATCATTAATATCAGGGGCTTTTACGCCGATTATTGCCGATAAAAGCTTATAGGGCTTACCTTTGAGTTCGTTTATGCCGAATTCTGTAACCGCTTCCTGTAAATCGGGTGTAATGTTCTTTAGGCGCAATACCGCCCAATTTGAATAATCATTCCAAAAATAAATACCCTCTGCCGAGACATTGGTTCCCATTCGCTGACATTCAAGTACCGTATACTCATCAATAACAAGCCCCGCGTGACCGTGCCGCCAACCAAGACTATGGGTAGAAAGTGTTACCAAAACATCCCCTGCCTGCAAATCTGCAAAATCGGGACCTATAGTCTTACCTAACCTGTCCTCTCTTGTAAACCAATCAAACATAGGGGCACATACAATTTCGGGCTCTGTGAAAAAACATTCCTGAGCTTTTAGTATAGCATCAAAATTGCCGTCAGCTTTAAGCCTTTCTACCGCACTTTTGCCAAGCCCTGTTTGTAAAAATATAGTTTCGTAATCTGTTTCGGGAGTAAGCTCTACCTGTGGGTAATCGGGTACAAAAGGCTCTTTACTGTGAGCTATAAACTTTTGCGGTAAATAAATAACCGCCACCACTACAACTAAAATAGCCAAAAGCAGTGAAATAAGCACTTTGAAACCTTTTTTAAGCTTCACATACCCACCTCCCGAATAGGATTAATCATATTTTTATAATCATGAAGAAAAATATACCCTCTGCGATGCAGAGGGTATAGAGAAAACAAATTATCTCTTTGAGAACTGGGGTGCACGACGAGCGCCTTTGAGACCGTATTTCTTTCTTTCCTTCATACGTGGGTCACGTGTGAGGAGGCCAGCCTTCTTAAGCTCGCTTCTGAGCTCTGCATCATACTGAAGAAGAGCACGTGAAATACCGTGACGGATAGCACCAGCCTGACCGGTAACGCCGCCGCCTGCAACACGGCAGATGATATCGAACTTGTCGAGTGTGCCGGTGAGGTTAAGGGGCTGACGAACGATAAGCTTTAATGTTTCAAGACCGAAATAATCGTCAATCTCTCTGTCGTTGATGATGATTTTTCCGGTACCGTTGTATACGCGAACACGGGCAACAGAACTTTTTCTTCTGCCTGTGCCATAGAAATAAGGCTTTGCTTCAAACATAATTTCTGTCTCCC
>CAZNTP010000172.1:0-1677 GCA_964575985.1 uncultured Ruminococcus sp.
ACTGCCTCAGTAACTGTCTGACCGAGATAAGCCTCAGCATCTGCCTTTAATTTCTGCAGAATAATTGCAGAAATTTCCTGAGGGGTGTATTTCTTGTCATCAATAGCTACTGTGTAGTTAGTACCCATTTCTCTCTTAATAGAGCTGATTGTTCTGTCGGGGTTGGTAATAGCCTGACGCTTTGCAACCTGACCTACCATTCTTTCACCTGTCTTAGAAAAAGCTACAACCGAAGGTGTAGTTCTTGCACCCTCCGCATTAGCGATTACTACGGGCTCGCCACCCTCCATAACAGCTACGCAAGAGTTAGTTGTACCTAAGTCAATACCTATAATTTTTCCCATTTTTATTTCCTCCAAATGTAATATATAATATTATTTAATTAATTAGCAACCTTAACCATTGCGGGACGGATAACCGTATCCCCAATTTTAAAGCCCTTTTGCAAAACCTCGGCAATAACGTTTTCGCCTAAATTTTCATCCTCAATATGCATTACCGCCTCGTGACAGTTGGGGTCAAAGCTGTCACCCACTTTAGCCACTTCTTTAATACCGAGTTTGTCGCCGAGCGCCTCAAATTGTTTAACAATCATTTCTATTCCCTTTATATAATCGGGAGAGGTCTTATCCTCGAGCATTGCCGCTCTGTCGATATTATCGAGTATAGGCAAAAGCTCTTTTATAACATTGGCTTTGGCAAATTCGGCAACACCTGCGCGCTCACGGTCGGTACGCTTTTTGTAGTTATCAAATTCTGCCGCAGTGCGAAGCAGTAAATCGTTCTTGCTTTCAAGCTCAGCCCGAAGTTTTTCAAGCTCGGCATCCTTTTTAGATTTCTTTTCCTTTTTTTCTGTCTTTGATTGTTCCTCTGCCGCGGCTTCCTCGGCTACGGTATTTTTTGTTTCCTCTGACATAACCTTAATCCTCCATATCCTTTTGTGCCTCTGTCATAATTTTTGTCATTCTTTTGGCAGAATATTCTATGCAAGGCATTATATGCTCATAAGACATTCTATTCGGTCCTATAACCCCAACATAACCTTTATATTTATCACTGCCCGTAAATTTAGCGGCTATTACGGCTTCTCCCTGTAGCTCGCTGTAAGCCGTTTCTGCCCCGAAAACCGCTCCCACACTGTCGCCAATACGGTCCAGTATTGAAATTATGGGGTCACGTCTTCTTATAAGCGCTGTGATTTTTCGTGCGGTATTTTCGTCGCCGCATATATTATATAGGGCGTTTTCGCCTCTAAGGGTTACATCTGTATGTTCAATCTCCGAAACGGTTTCAAAAACCGCTGTAAGCAAGGGCATAAGCTCTAGGGTATATATACCGCTTTCGGCTATAACGCTTTGCATATAAGCCTTTGTAAGCTCAGATACCGTTCTGCCCTTTATACGCTTATCAATAAGCTTTAAAAAACAGTCTTCACTTTCAGCACTAAAACCGCTGTGACGTAAAACTCGGTTTCGTGTTCGACCGTCATCCGTAATAATCAGCAGCATAACTGATGACCTGCCTATAGTTAATAGCTCTATTCGCTTCACCCGCGGTTGTCTTTCGGTAATAAGACAGGCAATAGCGGGAAGTCCTGTAAGACGCGAGAGCATTTGCGCTACTGCCGACGGTATTCCCTCAGGCTCGCAGTTAATAGATTCGAGAGCCTTATCAATA
>CAZNTP010000173.1:0-1664 GCA_964575985.1 uncultured Ruminococcus sp.
CCTTTTCAATAAATTTTGAGCAAAAGAAAAAGCCGCACCTTTCGGTACGGCTCGGTTGAGGTTGCCCTCACTATATAAATGTCTGTTTTTTGAAAAAATACATATTTTTCCGTGATTACAAAAATTCGTTTCTGAATTTTTTGTGATTTTTAATGACATAGGAATAATTTTGTGATATAATTTCCTTAGAGTACGGTTATGGTACTACCTATTTTGTAAAATTTTAGTGTGGAGGTGTCCTATGAACCTGATTGAAACAAGACCTGTTGGCGATACACATTTCAGTCACTTCGCCGTCGACTTTAGTGAAAAAGATATCCGACTGAACGGTAAAAATTATCCTATCGGTAAGATTACTAACGATATACTTTGCCTAACACTTGAGTGGACAAAGACTCTTTTTTACAAGGGAGATGCCTTATATAACCTTTGTTGCAGATGGTCGGGCGAAGGATATTCCATTGAATTATTTTCTGAAATAAAAAACAGTCTGTTTGATATTTTAGATTACATTAAGGCTGTACCGCCATTTTCATATTTCGATATTGACGGAGAATATAAAGCTCTTAATAATTTCTTTTATGAAAACGCGCTTGAGGACTACGAAGAAGATTTTAAAAAGAACGGTACATATTTTTACGAACTGTTGCCCGAAGAAAGCGGACTCCGCGCACACATGACAGCTTTCTCTTGGATAGTATCGTCCTATCTTTATATCACCGGAGACACTCTAAATTTTTTAAGTGTGGCAAATATGTTCTTTACCAATCTTACGAATTATAACAAACGAAAGAAATCTGAACTTGCAGAGTTTGCGCGTGAGGTGTTCGGTGATCCTGAGATGATAGAAAAAATTATGGAGAGCAACCATACAGGAGCTTTTAATAATTTTACGCTGCATCCAACTATGGAGTGTGCGCCTGTTATAATGGAAACTGAAAAAGGTGCTGTTCTTGGCAGACGGATGATGTTTAATCGTATGCTCAACTTTTACATTACCGATATGTTTGAGGGACTTGCCGCCGGACATTACTCTTGGCAGTGCGGTATCTGTCATAAATTTTTCTTTATGACCACCGCGCATAAACAATTATATTGCAGTACCGTCAATCCGGATTACGGTGTTCCTTGTGCCTATGTTGCTAAAAATAAATTAGATACACCCAAGCAGAAAAAGGCGGACAGCTTCGGCTTTGACACTTGGAAGCGCAGGGACGACTCCATTCGAGGCAAATTAAGTCAAGCCAAAAATAACAAACCTAACGCAAAGTACGATGTTGAGACATGCCTTAAAGCAAAACAACTTATCAACCGCTATTTTGAACAAGCACAAATAGATTTCGATTATGCCGAAAACGAATACGAACAGGATATGATTTTAGAGAATGTTTTTGCCGAGGCAAAGCGGTTGCTCGGTAAAAAATAATAGCAATAATTTTTTGAAAGGAGGTGCGAGTATCTGTGGAGAATTATTTAAAAATAGCAAACAAATTACTGCTTGGCATATCCGATCCAGACCTTTTGAAGCCTGAGATATGGAACGATATTGTTGCAAAAGTTAAAGCCGAAGAGTTACAGCTTTGGGAGATAAACAATGAAATTCTGCGTTTAAAATATTTTCACGCAGATATTATTGCACTCGCATCTTCCTTTGCCTGTACCGA
>CAZNTP010000174.1:0-1659 GCA_964575985.1 uncultured Ruminococcus sp.
CCGATTAATCAAATAGTGGGTTATATTCTGTCGGAGGACCCAACCTATATTACAACCCATAATA
The DNA here is from genome assembly GCA_964575985.1 of uncultured Ruminococcus sp. Lineage (GTDB taxonomy): Bacteria > Bacillota > Clostridia > Oscillospirales > Acutalibacteraceae > UBA737. Next base: position 65 of record CAZNTP010000174.1, read on the forward strand.
ATGCACGTAATTTGATTCGCCGTATCGACCGCGACACTTTACTGCAATCCCTAGTTAAGTATTATTTAACTGCGTAATTTGAAAAGAATTAAAGGTGGTAATTCACTAAATGAGTGAATTACCACCTTTTTTAATGTAAAAATTCATCTTACATTTAACGCCGCAAGCGCCACTTCCCTATCCTTATTAAGTAGCCAATTGTTATAATAGGGCGTCCCGTGAATCTGCTTTACAGTATCAATAAATTCCTCAGGCTTACCTAAAATCTGCATCTGCTTTCCTGCATCCATAATTTTTCGGTAAACATCCAACCAATGTGTAGGACCCGGCTGTCCTGCCCCAGGTATCCACTGAACCGCATTAAGTTCTTCTAGTGCTAAAATATTATCCAAATGCCGCAGTGCGCCTACACCGTCTAAATGATAAATAGTATTTGTAAGTGTTTTAGTATCTGCCTTAAGTCCCTCAAGTGCAAACTCTTCAAACATATCCTCACTTATCATTGTGCTGAAATCACACTGGATTATATACGATGGCTTAGAGCTCAACAAAAGCGACCAATGAGTATACGCCTTTTGCGGAGCTAAAACGGTTTCAAAGTCCTTATATGCTTCGTACCAAGCGGTGTGAATTTCGTCAGATAAACGCTTAACCTCGTCAGGCTGTTCAATAATAGCAAATAATAATTCCTCATTGCCGCAAAGCGAAGCGGCAATATCCAAGGTACCGCCTAAATCAGGCAATCCCATTATAACAGAGCCATTCCAACGTTCTAAGCCTGCGCGGTAAATGTCCTTTACCCGTTTTGACCAAATGTTATCGGGGTCATATTTTGCGTGAATTTCGCTGATATCCTTTTTCTCACTCGGTTCAAACCAAACAGCACCTGTGTCGTTGCGAAGTCTTGCGCCGCAAAAAGCCGCTACAAGCCCAGGCCCGAAAACGTCAAAATTAACATGCGGATACGAGTCACCTAAAAACTCAATTCTGCTCATATGACTGTCATATGTATCAATTATCTGCTCAGGCAAAATGGAAAAATCATTACAATTAGCTTGACTTAAATACGGTGTTTTAGCTTCGTGAGACGGAGCATAAGCATCATCAATCTTAATCGAAACAAGCGGACGGTCAAGCTCACCCTTCCACCAGCGGTCATGAGCATCAAGCGCTTCTAAAAGGCGCGAAGAATCAAAATGTATCGGCATTACAAAACCCCCAATTAAGCTTTATAAACGCATTTTAAGTCAAAAATTCAATCATGTATATCAAAAATCATTTCGTTTTTATTAAAAATCATTTTGATTAATAAAAGAATTAATTACAAACAAATTTTGTACCGTCTACAACTGTAGCATCACCCGAGGTCATTATAATTTCCGAAGAGCCGTCAGCAACAAAGGCAACGGTTTTTTTATCAATTATTTCAAAAATATATGTATATTTGCCGTCATCGGTATTGGCTATAATTTTACTGTCCTCTATTTCGTATTCACCGTAGCCTAAATAAGAAGAAAACGGGTCATAGAAAAAGGTAAACGTTTTATCAGACATAACAAATGTAACGGTAGGCTTAATTGCCCCGTCATCAACAT
>CAZNTP010000175.1:0-1632 GCA_964575985.1 uncultured Ruminococcus sp.
TTTCTGGCATAAATTCCTTTATGATATCGGTGTTGTTCCTTCTTCAGAGCCTTATGCTAAGCGTACCAGCCACGGTATGATTTTGGGCGAAAACGGCGAGAAGATGTCAAAGTCACGCGGAAATGTTGTTAACCCCGATGAAATTGTTGAAAATTACGGCGCAGATACAATGCGTGTGTATGAAATGTTTATCGGTGACTTTGAAAAGGCGGCGCCTTGGAGTCAGTCTTCAATTAAGGGTAGTAAGCGTTTCCTTGATAAAGTTTGGTCTTTGCTTGATATTATGACCGATGACAGCGGCTACAGAAGTGAGTTAGAGGCTGAATTCCACCGCACCATAAAGAAGGTAACCGAGGATATCGAGGGACTAAAGATGAATACCGCTATTGCGGCGCTTATGTCCTTACTTAACAATATTCAGAGTAGCGGCAAGATTACAAAGGATGAGTTTAAGACCTTTATTATTCTTCTTAACCCCTTTGCACCTCATATCACTGAGGAATTATGGTGTGAAGCAGGCTTTGATGGTATGCTTAACGAAACTGCTTGGCCCGAGTTTGATGAGGCAAAGTGTGTTGACGCTACTGTTGAGATAGTAGTTCAGGTTAACGGTAAAATTAAGGCAAGAATTAATATTCCGGCTGACATTACCGCACCCGATGCTATAGCATTGGCTAAGGCTCAGGATACTGTTTCTGCTGAAATTTCGGGCAAAAATATTATTAAAGAGCTTTATGTTCCTAAGAAACTTGTAAATTTAGTTGTAAAATAATTAATTTTGTAAAAATAATTGTTGCAAAATTGATAAGCATGTGTTATTATATTCTTAAGCATTGCCGAATGTGGTGTTGCTTTGTATGTTATTGATTATTTGGAGGTGAAACAGGTGAACGCAGTTGAAATTATTTTAGGTATTTTGGTTATACTCGTTTCCCTTGTCATAATTGTTGCGATTCTTCTTCAGCCCGGTCGTCGCGCAGGTATTAACGGCGCTATCTCCGGCGGTTCTGATACTTTTCTTTCTAAGAACAAGGCAAGAACCTTTGATGCTTTCTTGGCACGTTGGACAAAGTATGTAGCAATACTTTTCTTTATCCTTGCCATTGTAGCAAATGTTATCGCTTTAAGAGGTTAATTTTTTAACCTTTTCTTTCGAGGTTTTTAAAAGCCTCAAATATTATGTAAGACCCCTGCTATTTGTGCGGAGGGAGGGAATGTGAATGAGTCAAGTAAGAATTAAAGAAAATGAATCCCTTGATAATGCTTTACGCCGTTTTAAGAGACAAACTGCTAAGGATGGCGTTATTCAGGAGGTTCGCAAGAGAGAGCATTATGAAAAGCCCTCTGTAAAGCGTAAAAAGAAGTCGGAAGCTGCTCGTAAAAGAAAGTTCCGCTAATAAGACTAAAAAAGCGGTTAGTTTTAACCGCTTTTTATTTTGTAATTAGTATTACAAGTGAAGAGGCAAGAAAAAAATGCTCAAACCCGAAATTAAATTAGAACGTGTTACGGATATAACCCCAGTTATCCTTAAAAAATATAATATAACAGCCTTGATTTTGGATGTAGATAATACACTTTCTACCCATCACGGACAAATACTTACCGACGGTCTTCCCGAATGGCTAAGTTTG
>CAZNTP010000176.1:0-1617 GCA_964575985.1 uncultured Ruminococcus sp.
AAAATAGAGGTGTAGATTTTTAAATTAGGATGATTGGTTTGGCTAACGATAAAATAATTATAAAGGGTGCTAATGAGCATAATCTTAAAAATATTGATGTTGAAATACCGCGTGATAAGCTTATAGTTTTTACGGGGCTTTCGGGCAGCGGTAAGTCTTCACTCGCTTTTGATACTATATATGCCGAGGGACAACGCAGATACGTTGAATCCTTGTCTTCCTATGCACGTCAGTTCTTAGGTCAGATGGAAAAGCCTAATGTGGATACTATTGAGGGTTTGTCTCCCGCAATTTCAATTGACCAGAAGACTACCTCAAAAAATCCGCGCTCAACGGTTGGTACAGTTACCGAAATATACGATTATCTTCGTCTTTTATATGCACGTGTCGGTGTTCCGCACTGCCCGATTTGCGGCAAGGAAATAAGTCAGCAAACTACCGACCAGATTGTTGATACCGTAATGAAGTTGGATGTAGGCACAAAATTCCAAATTCTGTCACCCGTGGTAAAGGGCAGAAAAGGTGAGCACGTAAAGGAGCTTGAAGCGGCGCGTAAATCGGGCTATTCAAGGGTTAGGATTGACGGCAATATTTACGACCTTGCAGAAGAAATTAAGCTTGAGAAAAATAAAAAGCATTGGATAGAGGTTGTGGTAGACCGCCTTGTAATAAAAGAGGATATTGTGTCGCGTCTTACAGACAGTATTGAAACTGCCGTTGCTTTGTCGGGCGGTCTTGTTGCGGTTGATGTAATCGGCGGCGAGGAAATGCAGTTTTCACAAAGCTATGCCTGTGATGAGCACGGCATTAGCATACCCGAGCTGACCCCAACAATGTTTTCTTTTAACAATCCAATGGGCGCTTGTCCTACCTGTACGGGTATAGGAATGTTTATGAAAATCGATAAGCGCCTTATTGTTCACGATGAGGATAAATCCTTGGTAGAGGGCTGTATTAAAGCGGCGGGCTGGGGTGTTAATTCTTGGTTTCATCCGGATGCTAGCAGTATTGCCGAAATGTATTATAACGGTCTAGCCTCGCATTACGGTTTTGATGTGAGTACTCCTTGGAAAGATTTGCCCGAGGAAGTCAAGGAAGTGGTGCTTTACGGTACGGGTGACACCAAAATCAAGCTTGTTCGCAATACAGATTATGGCGGCGGCACTTATTATGCGGCTTTTGAGGGAATTATTAATAACCTTGAGCGACGCTACAAGGAAACAAGCAGTGATTATGCTCGTGCAGAGCTTGAAAGCTATATGACCGAAAGCGCCTGCCCCGACTGTAAGGGCGCAAGGCTAAAACCTGAATACCTTGCAGTAACTGTAGGCGGTAAAAATATTAAAGAATTTTGTGATATGTCGGTTTCGCGTGAGCTTGAATTTGTAAATACTTTAGAGTTTGGCACAAGGGACAGTATGATTGCAAAGCCGATTTTAAAGGAAATTAAGGAAAGACTTACATTTTTACAAAGCGTTGGTCTTGAATATCTTGATTTGTCACGCTCATCAGGAACACTATCGGGCGGAGAGAGTCAGCGTATAAGACTTGCTACACAAATCGGCTCTTCACTTATGGGTGTGCTTTATATTCTTGATGAGCCAAGCATCGGTCTTC
>CAZNTP010000177.1:0-1590 GCA_964575985.1 uncultured Ruminococcus sp.
TATTTGTATCACCTTTAGTAATACCTGTAAGTTGACGACCACCTGACCAAGTGAAAGTTTCACCGTTTATCCAATTAAGAGGATTACCTATTGTATCATAAGATATATTTGTGCCATTGTAATTGGTTAAAAGGTCTTTCCATTCAGCGTTTCCGTAGTTATATGTTTTTTCATTTACAACAGCGCCTAAATCGCCGGTAGTAAAGGCATATTCTTTCACCGAGAGAATATTACCACCGTTATCATATGTATAAGTGATAGTCTTATTTAACTGCGCATTATCCTCACGTGCAAGCTGATTTAAAGCATCGTAGGTATAATTTGCTAACAGAGTATTGTTTTGATCTTTTATTGTCAAGATATTGCCATTAGCATCATAAGTATAACTAAATGCTTTACCATTGCTATAAGAAATTGAATTTAATTGAGTAGTAGTTTTATCGAGGGATATATCCTTGTAACCGTAGGTTGTTACAAAGGGTGTAGTGGTGTTAATGGTGGTTTTAGAACGGCGCATTAAGCTATCATAGGTATATGATAACTTCTCTGTTCCGTTATATTTTACACCGTAAACTACGCTTGATTTACCGTAGATCCATGAAGTAGAAAGTCCGTCAGAGCCAAACTCAAACTTAACGTCGCTGGCTCTATTATACTCATCATAGGTTAATTTAATTCTAAAACCTGATGACGCGCGAACCTGCACCGGTCTACCGAGAAAATCGTATCTCTTGTAATATTATACCATTTGCGGTATATTATAGTCAAGATTAAAATGTAACTTGGCAGGCATACAGAAAAACAGGCCTGAAAAATCAAGCCTGTTTAATGTTTTGGTTTCGAACCGTCCCCTTATCTCACTTTTCATGCCAGACAGCCAAAACGTTACCATCTGAATGTAAAAGCATATAAGCAACTCCACCGACAGAACCATAGAAACTACCTTCAATCAGCCAAACCTCTGTAGTTGGATCCCACGAAACTTTATAGGGTTTTTCAAAAAGGATTTTTAATCCGTAATAATTATACCATACCTCTTCTGCTATCTTTTTTGCCTCATATGCAGTATCTATCGGTTGAAATTTCAAATCGCTTGCAAACTCATTTAAAGCCCACTCATAGTCACAAAAAGAAAACTCGGTAATAGAACTCGGTATTATACAATACAAAATCAAGCTAATAACACAGAGCAAAACGCACATTCCTAAAATAATACAAATTTTTTTCATTCCAACTTACCTCTTCGGATGGCTCGGATCATATGGAATATCTGCAGTAATTACTTCAGTTTTCCCCATTTCCCATGCTGTATATTTTTGCAATTCACCTAAAGGTGTCGCTAGATACATTATTTCTCCTCTTCCTCCTGCATATTTTTGATCTTTTAAAGATAATTCATCATTTTTGTATCCAGCGGAATATGCTGCGTGCGTGTGAAACGAGGCAACCCTAGTTTTTTTATTTCCCCAATCAAAAAAAATTGGAATCCCATCTTTTAAACCTTTTTTAGGTTTAACATACGTATATTTAAGAACAGTAAAAGAAATCGTTTCTTCTTTATAAAATATTAAATTAAAATTTATATTTTTC
>CAZNTP010000178.1:0-1580 GCA_964575985.1 uncultured Ruminococcus sp.
ATGGCGCAAATTATCTGTAATTCGGGTTTGGATGTAGGTGCAGAAATTCATTGCGGCAAGGATGTCTATACCTTAAGGCGCAATGCCGCTACCGACCTTCATCAGGCTTATGAAAAATTGCAGACAGTAGAGATTACCTTTGAAGAAGCCGAAAAGCTTGATTGGCATAAGGTTGTGTATATGTTTAAGACGGCGCAGGATAGGGAGGAAATAAAGGAATTGCTCAAGGCCGAGGAGTCACTGAGCAGCTTTACCGATACCTGTGCTGTAATCAAGGGTGAAACGCAGTACTACCATGAACAGGTGCCAAAGGGCGTTTCAAAGGCGTCGGCTCTTGAAAGGCTTTCTAAAATACTGAATATAAAAAAGGGCGGTTTTTTCGCTATAGGCGATTATTATAATGACCTGCCAATGATTAAAGCGGCGGATATCAGTGCCGCACCGAGTGACTCTCCTGACGATATAAAGCAATATGCCGATTTTATTGCAGGCAAGTGCGAGGACGGTGCCGTTGCCGATTTTATAGATTATTTAACAAGTTTATTTTGCGGTAAAACCGCTGTAATATGAAAGGATGGAAAATATGAACGCTGCAGTTAAAAAAGAATTGCAAATCAAAGCCTGTAAGGTTCGTATGGGTATTATCGAGGGGGTACACGCGGCTAAATCCGGTCACCCCGGCGGTTCACTTTCTTGCACAGATATACTGACTTATCTGTATAATGTGCATATGAATGTAAACCCCAATGAGCCTAAGGCAGAAGATAGGGATAGATTTGTCCTCTCTAAGGGACACGCGGCTCCTGCCCTCTATGCAGTGCTCGCAGAGTGCGGCTATTTTGATACCGAGCTGTTAAAGGGCTTGCGTCAGCCTGACTCTATTTTGCAGGGTCACCCCGATATGAAGCATATCCCCGGTGTAGATATGTCTGCAGGCTCACTCGGTCAGGGTATATCTGCCGCAGTTGGTATGGCGCTATCTGCTAAGCATTTTGGTAACGATTACAATGTTTATGCAGTTTTGGGTGATGGTGAAATCGAAGAAGGTCAGGTTTGGGAGGCAGCAATGTTTGCCGCTAATAAGGGACTTTCAAATCTTACTGCATTTGTTGACTACAACAATCTTCAGATAGACGGTACTATTGAAGAGGTTAACTCTGCAATGCCTATTGATAAGAAGTTTGAGGCATTTAATTGGCATACAATCGTTATTGAAGACGGTAACGATTTTGACCAGATAGAAGCCGCTTTGAATGAAGCTATGACAGTGGATAAGCCTGTTGCAATTATTGCTAAAACCGTTAAAGGTAAGGGCGTTTCTTATATGGAAAATCAGGTTGGCTGGCACGGTTCGGCACCTAATGATGAATTATACGAGCAGGCAATGAGCGAGCTGAATGCAGCTTTAGCTGAGCTTCAGTAATAGGAGGAATTGTGTTATGTCAGATGTAAAAATGGTTGCTACCAGAGCAGGCTTTGGTGCCGCTCTTGCAGAGCTTGGCGCTAAAAGAGACGATTTTGTAGTTCTTGATGCTGACCTTGCGGCCGCTACACAAACAGGCGTTTTCAAAAAGGCTTTC